>NZ_JBCPXV010000038.1:0-32917 GCF_039581225.1 Ornithinibacillus proteolyticus
AGTCCTCCTTGGTTACTTAAATTAAGGGTCCATTTTTGCTTCGAAGCTTTGGACACCTCGTATGATACCAAGAGGGCTCTTTTTGTTTCAATCCTCAAATTTCTTCATTACAGGAATGCTCCTATATTACCGCTATCCTTTTTAAAATAATATTCATCACCAGCATAAACATCCGTAATAAACTCTCCTGTTTTTTCTTCACCCGGAGCCAGTTTACCAGTAAACTTTTCTATACTCTCAAAATCCTCCGCTCCATCATATGAGTTAGAACCTTTCTTTTTATGTGAAACTCCCATTGAATGCATAACCTCTTCAATAAGAATTTCATTTTCGCCTATATTTTTAATCGTAATTTCTAGTAAAATAAATTCATCTAGTAATGTTTCTTCTCCTTCAAATTCAGTACCTAGCAACTTTGCACTATTTAACGTCATTTCGTATCTACCTAGGGTTGTATGAAACACACCCGTATCACCTACAGTTAAATCCAATTGGTCTTCTACCTCAACACTAAAACGGCCATTCGACGATTTATCACCTGGACTTGCATCACCATTTGTTTCGTTATTATCTTGCTGATTATCATTTAATTCCTCATTACTACATGCTGTTAGCAATAACATAGTTGACATTATGAACATCAACATAAATAGTAGCTTTTTCATTAGCGAACACCTCTGTTTTTATTAATGGCTGTAGCTGCACTTTAAGCTAAAACATAAGTCGGACTTTCTTTTAAATCCGTATCTGTTTCATTATCAAGAATTCTTTTCTTACTATCTTTAGTATCACTACATGATTAAAGGAATAAAGAAATTGTAGGTAAAATAAGACTTAACTACTTTTTTCAGAAGGACACTCCTTCTTATTTTTTCACATTTAGCTATTAAATTTCCTTTTGTTCACCGTTTGCATAAAAAAAGCACCCTATAATTTGGTGCACTATAATGTAAGTCACTAGTCCTCTATCCCAAATCCCTTTCTCTGACTCTTTTAGGCAACTTCTTCTTCACTAGTTTCAAGTACTTCTTGTTCCTCGCGCCACTTTATCATGCATGAACTTAATAACATCACTATAAATGGATAATAAACTAAGTTTAATACGATTTGAGTGATTAATTGTGCAGCAAAGGAATTCGTAATATTAAATACCTGTGCCGTAATAAAAAGACCAACCACCATTTCAAGTACACCTGATATGACAATTAACAGGAGAATTTTCCAAAAATGTCTTTTACCTAGCCTTATGCCTTCCTTGAAAGCTTTCCATACCGATTTTTTATCAAAAACACTAATATATGGTATAGGTAAAGTTAATGCTAATATTACAAAACCCGGAATGACGAATAAAGAAAAGCCGATAATAGCTACAAAGGATACTATAGTTGCGAATATAAATACTGTAAATCCAATGACAACTAATTGATAAATAGAATCAAGAAAGCTTTTTTCGTTATCATGGTACTCGTTATAGATAAATCGTATATATGGAATTTGCGCAAAAATAAATAATAAAATTGTAAGTAATCCATAATATATATCTGCAAAGGAATATACGGGATCATTACTCGGTGTTATTAAATAAATATAATTCGTAGAAAAAGAATGTATAAGCAGTAGGGGAAGTGTAGTAAAAAGCATAAAAAGTAAAATTCTTTCAAAACGACCTGTATAAATTTCCCATGTATATCTAAATGGATTTTCCATAATTTACTCCTCTGAATTTAAAAAATATAGTTTATTCATACTCGAGATAGACTGGTGTATTTTTTGTCCAAATTAAGGATATAAAATCAATTACTGGTCCTGCAGATTCTTGATATAATTTCTCTGTCATGCCTGACATGAAACTATCATAAGAAGTTTCCGTAGTTTCATTAGCCGCCTTTATAATTATTCTATCGTCTTCTATATTAAGGGTTGCACCGTCAAGAACCCCACCATTTTTCTCGATAGTTAAAATAGCCATTTGAATCGTTGCATTATGAATTTCATTATTTCCTACAAGTAATTCTTCTACTATCTCTTGCAGCAATCCTTCATTTGTAAGAGCTTCCTCTAATACTAAATCTAAAGCTTGCAATTTCTTTTCTTGATTCGACCAATTATAATAACTTAAGCCAGTTAAACTACTCATTTTATCTTCTATTATTTCCTCAAACTCCGAAAAGAACTTATAAACTTCCAATTTCTCATAATAATCTTCTAACTTATCTTCATATTCATCAAAAGCCTCGTCATCAGCATCATCATCTGGTTGTGTTGGTGGAGTTGGCTGAGGATAAGAATAACTCGTGATCGTATTACGCACTTCTTCATAGAACGCACTACTTGCTGCTAAACTTGCTTGAGATACAGTTGTATTAGATTTCTCTTTAGTTACCAAAACAGAACTTAGATTGATTACAAAGACAAATAACACCATCATTATTCCTAACATACCTAATACGAATAAGGCCATATTCCCTCGTTCATCACGACTAAACTCTATTAATCTTTTCATTCTATAACCCTGCCATATGCTGAAACATTATATGGAATAGTTGGTACAGCCCCGCCAAAAAAATCTGGTATAAACACTAATCTAATATTAACTGCAATTTCCGCTGTAAATTCTTTATCAAAGATTTGTGGCTCCCTGGTGTAGTTATTTAAAGTAACATAATCACCTGTAGAATTGATAATGTTACTAGCGGCATCACGTGCTTCACCTATTTCTTTCGTTACAGAATAAACTTGAGCATATTCATTAACAGCAGACTTCGCTACTACAACTGCATTGACCCCTACAATAAATTGCCAAATGATAACTAATAATAATAATGCTATAGGGACAATACCTAAAAATTCAATTGTGGCACTGCCATCTTCATTTTTCTTGACCTTTTTAAGCCATTTCATAAGGCATATCCTCCAAAAACAACTTTCAATTGTTTAACGAAACATTATACTTCTCTGCTAATTCCCGTAATTTATTATCTGCTTCTTGACCATATTGTGCTGTTTCTAATAACTTCTCATCAGATTGCTGTAGTAATTCAGTTACTTCTTCCTCTTCTTCCTCATTTACAGTTTTTTCAAGAGCTTGATATTGTAAATTAAACGCCTCTTCCCATGCTGATAATTGGTTAAGTCTGAGATTATGAAGTTCTTTAACTGCCTCAGACTCTGGATTCTGTGATTCAATATGTTCTTTTATCGAAGAAATTAATGGTAGTACATTTTTAGTTTGTAAATCTAAAGTCTCTTCCGGAGTTTCCGTTGCGAAAGATTTTTGCACTTCAATATCTACCTGACTAGCTAAGCTATTTACATTCTCGACATAATCATTATGGTAAGCAGCTAATTCTTCAGCTTCTGGAGAGGTATTACAAGCTACTAAAAAAGTTAATAACACTAATATTACTATTAATAGAATTCTTTTAATCATTCTATAACTCCTTTATTATTGATAAATAAAATAAATTACACATGAATTTTCCTTCATGGATATCGAATTATATTACTTAAATATACATAACGATCTGATAAACCTTTTTTAAACTTAGTAGTCCAATAATTAAAGTACTCCTCTTTAGAATATGTAGACATATCTATGCTATCTGTTAAGTTGTCTAAAGAATTTCTTAGTTGATGTTCAGCAATCTTACTAGTCATATTATATAAAGTCTTTGGATCTCGAAAATTAAAAAAAGGCTTTAACTCTACATTATTTTGGTTTTCATATACCACATCAAAATCATGTCTATACTTATAACTATCATATAATTGCTCATATTGAATCCATCCCGGAGCTGGCACCATATTTAAAATTTCATCAATTTCACTATCCACAAAATAACTTCTAGCTAGTATTCTTTTAGCAATTGAAGTAACTTCCTCCCTCAAAGCTAACATTTCTTGTTGTAAGTGCAGATTCTTTTCTATTATCTTGAGTGAACGTTCATAGATTGCTAATAAGTCGGTCTTTAATACTCCTGAGTTTAAAATATTCCTTAAATAGTCTCTTATTTCCTCATATACACTGAAGTCTAACTCTGCTCTTCCTTTTGTATTGTTCTCTACTCTATCAAAAGCTATAGAAAAATAAACCAGTGGCTTTATAGCCTTTAATGCATCTTCCTCTTGCATAGTATCAGGTGTTATTATGGCTATATTCTTTAAATCTTTTGAGAGCTTCCCTAGATAATTTGCTAAAAAATACCTACTATTATTAATTAAATACGGGAATCCTTCTATTGTCACGTCCTCATTCCATTTTTTATGCTTCTTACCTAACTTAAGAATTTGATTTCCATCTATTTGCTTCATTTGAATCATCCTAATTATATTTTCTTGGTAACAGAATAGACCCAAATCTCTATTCTGTTACCTCATGAATTTAAGAGAACCAACCTTTTATGGTACTTCCCAGTTTCTTAGCGCCATCAGCAATTGCCTTACCAGTTTTCTTACCAAAATTACTTATCTTATCCCAATTTTTAGTAACAAGTTGTGTTCCTTTTGATATTACAAACAATCCTCCACCAACAGCCAATAAACCCGCTCCAAGTGCCTGCCCTCCTGGTATTGCAGCCGTAACACCACCTACACTCATTATGGTCTCACCAAGATTAGCCCCTATATCTGCAATTGCTACTGTTCGCTCAGCTCCATTTGTAGTATTCTGCCATGTGTTAATAGCTTTTCCAACACTTTCACCTGTTTTGTAAGCTGAAATTCCAGCATTTACTCCAGAAGCAATAACATTAAGCTTCGATATTGCCCCCATGGAACCCCAAGTACTAGAAATGTTAGCAATATCCGTCTTATTAAAAACTGTACTTGCAGAGTCTTTTATTAAACTTCCAAACTGTGAAAGTTTGGAGGCGGATGCATAGTGATAAGCATTACCTGTATTAGCTACTGTATTTATATTAAATACAGATTGCCTTAATCCATCTAATGTATTATAGCTATCATAGACAGACTTAGATTTATCACCAATATCATAAAGATCAACCGCAATATGATCCCCTAGGTTAAACTTTATACTATCAATTAATGCCCCTGTTAAGAAACTTGTGCTGGGACCGTTTGGGAAGTTTTTATCCATGTCAACTGCAGCATTCACCATATAATCCCAAACAAATTTAGTATTTTTAAAATCATCCGTATCATAAAAAGGTGTATTTAAATTTACTGGATTATTGGGCGCTTGTGGACCACTAGTAGTATCAGAATTGGTTTCATTGCCTCGAAAAGGATCCGAAATAAAACCATTATTTAGCCAAGGATTCCCTTGTATACCGTTCTGGTTCCAGCCATTATTCGACCATGGATTTCCTTGTATACCATTTTGGTTCCAACCAGTCTCTCCCCATGGAGTGCCATTAAAGTTATTACCTGCCCAACCAGAATTCAACCATGGATTTCCATTAAAACCATACATACTCCAGCTCGAGTTTGACCATGGGTTTCCTTGAAAGCTTGAATTGCTCCAACCTGAATTAGTCCAGGAATTTCCTTGAAATGATGAACCATCCCATCCCTGGTTAGTCCAAGAATTACCGTTGAAGCCTGGTGAATCCCAGCTATTTTGGCTCCACGATTGTGTTGTCCAGCTATTACCATTCCAGTCAGACTGGTTCCAGCTATCTCCATTCCAACTATTACCATTCCAGGAGTTTCCTGACCAATCTAAACTACTACCATCCCAAGAATCTCCACTCCACGGACTTCCTTCCCAAGGATCTCCGGACCAGGAACTAATTGCATAGGCTGTCGGGGTCATAACCGGTAGGAACGTAATAATAATAATTCCTAATAAGGCAAAGAATTTTTTATACAATCGGGACAATGATATCACCCCCATTCATTCTTTAGTCCATAGACTAAATTAATCTTCTGTTCCTTCATTATACTTTTCGTCAATTGATTTTTTTAGTTCTTCTATTCTTTCAGTGCTTATATCTTTTAATTCATTTTTCACTTCATCTTGACCTTCTCTAATTATTTTTCGAACATCATCTCTGATACTGCGCAAATAATTCATTTGGTCTAAAGTAATAATTTCTTCATTTTTTAATAATCGCGCAGCTCTGGCAATATTATTCGACTGTCTTGTTTCCTTATGTCCCCATTCGTTACCAATTTTTAATATGTCAAAATTGTTCTCTACCCGAATTGCGTTCACATCTCTGAGGGCCTCTTTTTTCCAGCGTTCCCAGGCTTTTAGAACCTCTTCCGCTCGTTTAAATTCTTCCTCTAGTTCACTTTGATCATTAGCAGTCGAGAATATTCCTCCAGAAATGTCTGCCATTGCCTTTAATTGAGCTTGGGCTTGATTATCAACATTAAAGCCTATAATATTTATAATCGGTTTCGCGTTCGAATCCGAAAGTGACTTTGCAACTGCAACTGGATCTCCATCACAAGTTTCGACTCCATCACTTACTACGTATATAAGATTCGTATTATTTTCCGTATCGAACTGCGATAATGATTCTTCGGCTTGTTTTAATGCATCTGCAAGTGGTGTCCACCCTGCAGGCTCTATTTCATCAAGTTCTTTTTGAAATGCTGTTTCTTCGTATGGAGCATACCCATAAACCTGCTCAATTGTACTACATGAAAGTTCCTTATCACTATTTGAACCTGTTCCCTTATGTCCGTAGACACGAAGAGAGACATTAGCTTCACCTGGGACTTGTTTCATGAACTCATTTATCGTTTCCTTGGCTATCTGCATCATCGTTTTATTACCTATATATGCTCCCATGCTTCCACTACCATCAAGCAATACTTCCACATTATAATTTTCTTTAAAATGAAAACGTGAATCAGGTAAGTCAGGATCTCCAAATGATCCGAATTCCCATTTTTTTATAGTATCTTTTGGATCCGGGAAATCTTCTGCAACTAGGGCATATATATATTTAAAATAATCATTCAATTGATCCTCAGATGCATCTTCTGGAAGAGGATCTAATATATTTAAGTCTTCAAGAACTTGATCAACTACACTCTCATCTCGTACATCCATTCCTGCATATTTCCCTGCTTTTTGATGAATTATATCTGAAACAGTACGAGGCACCTCATCCAAATTGGATAGAAGTTCTTGAGAGTCAGTTTCATTTTCTTGATCGCTATCCTCTTCTTCAACGACCGTAGTCTCCTGATTGTCAGTTTCCGGAGGCTCTATTGGTTTTACATCTTCCTGTTCATCTTTATTATCCTTATTACAACCTGTAGCCATTATAAGTGTTACTAGAAGCGTTAGGATTACTAAAGAATTACGTTTCATATGAATTCTCCTAATTAAACATGATTACTAATTCCTATAACTAATAAAAAAATTATCTATTGTAAAAATAAATTAGTTTCCACCAATAGTATCAATAAAGTCGGAAAACTTTTCTTTAACAGTATCACCGATACCACTATCTCCACTAAACGCTTGCGAAATTACTCCCACTACAATAACTACTACTGCAGCTATCCCTAGCCATTCTAAGGTTTGTGATCCTTTTTCTTCCTCTTTCCATTCATTAATCTTGTTCATTGACTTAATAAAAAATCCATTTAATTTTTTCATTTTTCTTCCTCCTTAGTTATTAAAAAATTGAAAATAAACTATTGTCACCCATTAACATATTCATGATCATTAATCCGGCAATCATCAATATGGATACTGGGGCAATTAAAAAAGTTGTAACGAGTGTTACTTTTGGAGAAGCTTTCGCAGCTAACTCCTTTACCTTTTCTTGACGAATCTGCCTCATATCTTCAGCTTGTATTCTAAATGTTGTAGCAATTGGCACTCCTAAACTCATACCTTGAATTAATGCTTTAATTAAGGATTGAAATTCAGGATTATCATTACGTCTTAACAATTCTCGATACGCTCTTTCTCTTGGCACCCCAAGGTCTATTTCGTTATTAAACCGTGAAAATTCTTCACGAATTGGACCTTCGAAGTGTCTTATCACCTCCCGTAAAGCATGATCTAAGCTTACTCCTGCCTGAACACTAGTACTTACTGTATCTAAGAAGTCCGGCAGTTCCTTTCTAATAAGTTCTTGACGTTTTTTTGCTTCCCTTCTAACTAGAATAATTGGTAGGAAATATCCTAATATAGGAGAAAACGCCAAAAAATATTGAGAAAAGGGAAATCCAATGATAAGTGTTAAAATACCAACTAAAAGTCCTACAAGAAATAATAAAATCTTTAATCCTTGAAATCGCTGTACAGTTAGTTTAAGTGGGTTACCTGATTTTCTTAACCACTCTTCAACGTTGTGATTCTCACTAAAAAAGTTCACTCGCTGTCCTAGCTCTGAAAAGTCATCTGCGTACTTTGTCATTTTTACAAATAAATCTGCTCTTCTATTCTTCTTCTTCTCTTTTTTTTCAAAGATATCTATTTTCGTTACATCTGAAAGATGATCTAGTCTTTTTTTCTTCTCTTGTAGGAACGTCCAGTAGTGCTTTAAAAATAGTACGACACTAAACCAAAATCCGATAATTGATAAAATAATTAATGCATCCATAAGCTACACCTTTATATCCGTTATTTTTCGAATAATTAAAAAAGATAAGATGATAGCACTTAAGAATAAAATCAGAATAATCACACCAAAACCAGAAAATAACGGCTCGATAAACCCATCTATGACATTATTCATGACTAGCAAAAGAAATATAGGTAATACTGGTACTATAAATGAAATGTATTTTTGTTCAGCTGTCATTGTTTTAATCGTTTGAGACAATATCTTACGATCCTCAAACGTGTTGGCCATAGTCTCTAATGTCACAGCTAAATTCCCACCTGTTTTCTTTTGGATTAATAAAGTTGCTATGAATAAATTAAAATCTCTAGATTTATTTCTTTTTTGAATTGACCTAAAAGCCGATTCTAACGGGACTCCTAATTTCAATTCATTAGCTATCCTTCTAAACTCTTCTCCGGCAGGGCCGGTAACCTCTCTAGAAACGATTTCAATACCTTGATTGATAGTTAGTCCAGAACGTGCTGCATTCGCTAGTAACCTACAAACCTCTGATAGTTGTTCATTAAATCGATTTTCATAATTGTTTTTACGGATAACAAACAATAGAAAATGAGTCACAATCATAAGTCCTACAGATAAGATAAGGCTAAACCGAAGTGGCATTTTAAATATCATATTTGTAAGAACAAATATAATTAAAGCACCTACCACTAACACCCCAATATATTCTGAAGGGAGGAGTTTCAAATTTGCATTTTGCAACTTATTCTTTAGCCCTTTAGTACTTTCTCTATTATCAAATTTCTCTCCTATTTTACTTATAAAACTTTTTCTATCTTCCTCTGGGAACCACTTCTTAACCTTAAGATTCCATTCTTTTTTTTGGCTTCGATAACCAAGATAGTAATAAAATCCAATTAGTACGAAAAGCACTGCGAAACTATAAAGTATAGATACGGTTAAGTCCATCTGTAATCTCCCCTTTAGGCTCAAAAAACGATCGATCAAAATTAAATCCAAAAACTTCAAGATGATTTAAACATTTGGGGATTACACCGGTTGGAGTGAAATATCCATGGATACCCCCTTCATCATCGACTCCAGTTCTCTTGAAAAAGAATATATCTTTCACTTCAATTCTATTTTGTTTGTTGACAGATACTTCGGCTATGTTCAATAGTTTTCTTGTTCCATCGGTTAAACGTTGAACTTGAACAATGTAGTCTATTGCTCCAACTATATATTCGCGGATGATATGAGTTGGTAAATCCATACCAGCCATGACAACCATTCCTTCAACACGGTTTATAGCATCAGCTGGTGTATTGGAATGGACAGTCGTTAGTGATCCTTCATGTCCAGTGTTCATTGCTTGTAACATGTCAAATGCTTCTGCACCACGAACCTCACCCACAATAATTCTGTCTGGTCGCATACGCAACGCATTCTTCACTAATTGTCTAATGGATATTTCACCTGTTCCTTCTACATTTGGTGGTCTTGCCTCTAATCCGACTGCATTTTTACGATCTAATCGTAATTCAGCTGAATCCTCAATGGTTATAATACGTTCACCATACGGTATTTCTTTAGCCAAAGCATTTAGAAGGGTTGTTTTACCACTCCCTGTACCACCAGATATTAAAATGTTTTGCTTTGTTTTTACTAACGCTTGTAAAAATTGCTCCATATCACTAGTAAAGGTTCCATAGTTTCT
Source organism: Ornithinibacillus proteolyticus (assembly GCF_039581225.1). NCBI lineage: Bacteria > Bacillati > Bacillota > Bacilli > Caryophanales > Bacillaceae > Ornithinibacillus > Ornithinibacillus proteolyticus. The sequence goes on from NZ_JBCPXV010000038.1 coordinate 10,216, forward strand.
AAGGTCTCTCATTTCGAAAGGAGTCTTGCGAAATTTACGAATTGAAATTAATGTCCCACCTAAACTTATTGGAGAAATAACAGCATTGACACGACTACCATCTGGTAATCTAGCATCCACCATTGGTGAACTTTCATCAATACGTCTCCCTAGTGGTGCTACTACCCGATCAACAATATGCCTTACATGCGCCTCATCTTTAAAAGAGATATTAACTTGTTCAAGCTTCCCTTTTTTTTCGATGTATATTTCTTGAGGACCATTGACAAGTATTTCAGTAATATCATCATCCTGTAATAAAGGCTCTAAAGGACCAAATCCAACACTTTCATCAATAAGTTTAGAAAGTAGTACCTCTTTCTCATTTCTAGGGATAACTACTTTTTCTTCGGTCATGAATTGATTGATATAACGTTCTATTTTAAGTTTCTTTTCTCTTTCTTCCAGAGTTGTAATTTGTTCTAAGTTTACCTCTGTTAAAAGTCTTGTTTTGTAATGTTCTACTAATTCATCTATATAAGTATTATTTACATTGAATTCCTTCTGTTGAACATCATGGTTATTACGGTTATTCTTTTGGAATAGAGCCACACACTCACCCCTTATTAGTCCTAACTAGTTTGTGAATTGTGTTACTTTAGCATAGATTTAACCCACTTCTGTACATCTTTTGCAATTATCGGTAACTTTTTGTCTTTAAGCTCCTTCCTTAGAGGCAGCCCTTGGTTTACAAACGACTGAACACCTTTTAAGTCTCTTCTAACCTTAGCTGCTACTGGATAACTGATAAAACGTTCTATATCCTTCTGGTTTAACTCGTTATCTTTTCCTGAGAAATTAATTAGTAACTCTACTTTCTCTTTTGTAACTAGTCCTAGTTGTTGTAATAGATCTTCAACACTCTTTAGTACACGTATAGCGACAGTATCGTAACTCATCACGTAATAAATTTTTTCAGACTCCTCGATAGCGGTATAAACTCTTTCGTCCATCCACGTAGGCACATCAATAATAATAAAATCATAACTGCGTCTACTAGCTCGAATTAACCTTAAAACAAAGTCTTCGTCAATACGTTCAGCTATAGCAGCATCACGAGGGCTTACTAATACTTCAAGTCCTGAATGCGGTTCTTTCTCTGCAACATTTCTAATATGATATTCATTTAATTCTTGTATTACAGGAAACAAGTCAATTAATGACCGGTTACTATCTATACCTAAGAAAGTCTCGGCACCACCATATTGAAGATTTAAATCAATAAAAAGAACTTTTGCAGTTGACTCAATTTTCAACGTTTGTGCGAACGCCGTACTTAATAGAGATTTACCCGCTCCACCTTTGCCACTATAGAAGGTAAATACTTTTCCACTTCCACGCTTAAAACCATCTGTAGGGATTGAATCACTATTAAATAACTTTGACTCAGTTATTTCTCGAATCCTGTCTTCTAGTAACCACTCTTCTTCAGGTAAAATTAAATACTCCATAACCCCAACTCGATTTAAATCGCGGAGTAATTCAAAATTTTGAATATCACTGACATAAATTACAAATGCTCCTGGATAGTGAGATAATATAGTTTGAGCTACATCCAAAGGAGAATTTTTTTCTGTTCTTAACATTAGAACAATTTGAACTGAAAACTTCTTAATTTCTTCAATATCTAATTTTTGAATATTAAACTCTTGCCCTAATTGACTAACTACTGAAGAAAATAGTTCTTCATTATCTCCTATTATGTAAATTTCATTTATTCTTTTCATGTAAATCCTCCAATAAATAGCATCATCATGAGATAATAATGGAAATCATTCTTCACTCTTCGAATTATTCTCATCGGGGTTATCTACTTTCTGCTCCATTTCATTTTCAAGCTGTTCGGCTTCTTCTTCACTAGCATCAGATTCAACTGACGGATTACCATGTTCAGGCATTTGGCCTACATTAGCCCGGATAACACGTACCGTTTCTGCATAATGAAGCATGTGAATAAGATCTGTTACATCATCAAAATCCACTTCTACTTGTACGCCATTAAACTCAGACTTTTCTCCCGCGGTTGCAATTCGAGCTACCTTTAAATCAGTCATGAAAACCTCAGTTACTTTTTCTCCATCTACTTCTCTCGAAACAATAATATCCACTCGGTCCATATCAGATAATCTTTCATCAAAATAAACTCTCTCTGACTGCAGAATACTTATTAAACGATTATCTTCTTCTGTAACAGCTGATGCCTCTTTCAGCATATTCTTCGTGATTATTTGTCCTTTAGAAAGAGGAACTAATGAAACCGAATTAATAAATTCCTCTTCACTAGTTATATATTCACTTCGTTCAAACTTGGCAGGTATCTCTGTAGTAGTTACGTCATTTGGAGTAATAATTGCCCTTGAATAGATATCTCCATTTGCAACATAGATACTAACCATCTCTCCTAAATCCTCATTAAGTTCTTTGACTTTTTGCAAAACAAAATAACCAGATAAAGCTGCCAGTAAAATTGCTATAACAAAAAATATAATTGCTCTACGCTTAGACTCTAACAACCTCTAATACCTCATTTCTTGTTATGTAAAATTTTATCTTTGGATAATATATACATAAATAATTACATATAGGTTTCAAATGTCAATTCCACAAATTTCCAATTCCGTTGTTGGTTAGTACTATATGATTACCGTACTTTTTTCCTATATCTATAAATATTGTTTTCATAAAATATATGACTAGTAGTTTCGTCTCATATTTTTGTCGAATTTTAATGGTTTTTGCCAAATAAAATATTTTTTTGGGACATTTTAATCATTTTCATAAAACTTAATAAACCTTTTACAAAAATAATCCAATTGTAATACTGATCAGATTCAAACTTATTATAGATTTATTAAAGTAGTGATTATATGTATTGTATGGAAGAGATAAAACCGTATGAAGTATTTATTAAAACCTTTCGGGAAAGTTCAACCTAAATAATCTATGGGAGTTTACGTAATTAACTTCATAGACAAAAAGCTTCCTTCAGGCTTTTATAGGCCTGAAGGAAGCTTTTTTAAAGACTTAATTAATTTCATAATTTGTCTTATCTGCTCGTATAGAAGTTGATCTGCCATATGGATTGATTCTGCTATTGTTAAAGGTTTATTGCCAATCGAAAAACATGCTGAAAAATCATAGCAAAGCTTTTCAATATCCCCACTCAATCCTCCTGATACTAAAATAACAGGTATGTTATACTTTTTAGTTACAGAAGCTATATATCCAGGTGCTTTACCGTATAATGTTTGTTCATCACTTTGGCCTTCACCTGTGATTACGAGATCTGCTTTAGCAATAGCATCCTCTACTTGCATAGTTTCTGCTACTAGCCTTGCACCAGAAACTAGTTCACCACCTATGGACAAAAATGCAAAACCTAATCCGCCAGAAGCACCTGCTCCAGACGCATCACTATACGATTTCCCAATCGCCTTTTCAATTAAATTGGAGAATCTTTTCACAGACGTATCATAATATTCTAATCGGTCTTCAGTTAACCCTTTCTGTGGACCATATACAAAAGTAGCCCCACGTTCCCCCAATAAGGGATTATCAACGTCACTTGCAACTTTTATAGACACATTCCTAACCTGTTGGTTTAAATTGGATAAATCTACCGAGGCTTTATAGGAGTCTGGTGCAACTACAATATTCATTTTTCAACTCCTTTAACCCAACCTTCTTTTCTTAATTTGCTTCTTTATCTACTATATATTTACTTTTATTAAATAGTAAGCAAAATCCACGTTTATTAGATTAATGATTCTTTTTTGAATAGCTCAGAAATTCCTCGTAAAAGCAGTATGCTATATGCATTTCTACCACTCTAACTACTTACTATTAACTTCCTCATTTTCAACTAAATGAATATGTTGATTACCATGAAAGACTTCTAATACAGTCTCATAAGCCAGATACTTAGTTTCAAAAATCGACTTAAGAAATGCTCGATTATCATAGGGAACTTCCTTGATGTGAACATTCACTTGACCATTTTCTCCTATTTCTATCGTTCCGTACGGTGCTAAGGGCTTATGACTACACCCAAGTGGACCTGGTTTTAAATACATCCTACTTTTCGAGCTAAAATGATGGATCGTATGATGATGCCCAAAACATACAAGGTCAACATCTGTATTTTCATAGATTTTCTCCAAGCTAGAAACTGTAGGATCCGTATCCAATGGTAAGAACCGATTATTACGATCTAAATGGTAGTGTAAAAACAATACCTTCTTACCAGCGATTTCTGTTGTTATTTGCTTCGGAATATTTGCTAAGCGTTCCACATACGCTTCATCGAGATTTTTGGCAATCCATTCGTGGTGCATTTGGACAATTCCTTGACTATGTGAAGGTTTACCTAAAATGATATTAAGAACAGATTGTTCATGATTTCCCATCACAAAAGAAATATTTTTCTCAGAAAATAATTGCTCCAACACCTGATTCGTCTCATGCCCAATGGCAATCATATCCCCTAAACAGTAAATCTGGCCAATATCTTTGTCTCTTTTAATATCTTCTAATACCGCCTTCAGTGCTGCACTATTTCCGTGGATATCTGTTATAATAGCAAACTTCTCTCCCATTTTATCCCCCTACTTTATCCTATCTAATGCTTTGCGGACTTCCTTCGATGCTCGTAATACTCCCAAAACTTTTAGTGATCTAATAGACTTCCGAACTAAATCCTCATCTACGTCATCTGCAAAAGCTAACATGCCAATCACTTTTATATCAAGTACTTTTCCTTTGGCAACTACTTCTTCTAAATCTTTACGTGAATAATAGAGGGCACCTAATACCTTATCAGATGTCAATTTATTTACCTCTTCAGCATGTTCAGATATCTGATTGCGAACAGCGCTTTTAATGAAATCCGTCCTGTTAGAATAAAATCCTTGTTCCACTAGTAAGTCAATCTTCCCAAGGTCCACTACATTTAAATTGACGGTCACTTTTTCAGTATCAGCCAATTTCACCACTCCTAGAATTTGTTTTTATAAGTATACCACGCACTCCCTTACCCATCTATACAGACGAGTAAAATAATTAGATTTTTATAAAAACTTTAAACACACATCATTTCTTTCAACGCCGTAGCATGCGCCCTCGACGATTTTCATCCTATTATTAACCTCATCTTTTTCTATATTTTAATTCAAGTATGATGTGTCTTCAGTTTTAATACATAATTTCAAAAGCAAAAAGAGCAAAACCCTATTTTATAAAGATTTTGCTCTTTCTTATATTACGCTTGATCTTCTTTTGTAGGCCCCATTACACCAGGCACTTTCAATCCAGCTTGTCTCAAGAGTACAGTCATTTGACCACGGTGATGTGTTTGATGATCAATCATGGAACGCAATAATGCTCCTCTAGGAACTTGACTTCCAAAGCTCTCAACTGTTTCAAGTAATTGTTCATCCGTTAAAGCCGCTACACTTTCTTTAACATCTGCTGCTGACTTTTTATAGGCAGTTACGATTTCTGCTGCAGTTGTTGGGACATCATTTGGTCCCCCTACTGGCTCAACTTGTAATCCAATTTGTCCACCGAAAAACCCAAGAGCTGTTGCAAGATGCCAGCCTAACCAACCTAACGTATTATGGCCCTCCACAATTGCTTGATTTAACTTATCATCTGTTAGTGCTTCAAGAACGTTCACAGTTCCATTGACTGCTTGATCCCAATCAAGCAGAAAATCTTCTTTTGTTCGATACATCATTTCCACTCCTTTCAAATACATACACAATTATTTTAACGTTTTTTACGATTAATTACATGGGACATGCATATAAATATAACAGAGTTTCAAGAAAGGAGTTTCATTATGAAAACAAAGTTAGCTTTATTCGGTGCCCTAATGGTCATTATATTGGCTGCAATATTAGATTCTCCGCCAACTTCTAATGAACAAACCATCTATTATGAAATGCAAGAAGATGAATCAGTAGATGCAGATACACAGCCTACTGAACGTAGTGCCTCAAGTTCATTTGAATTTATGCTTGAAGATATGAATGAAAGGAATGGAAAAATAATAGAGACTTACCGTGAATACGAAGTTCATAAAGATACTGAAGGTAATATAATAAGTCGTATTCCAACTGATAACTACCAGTACTTACAATATGATAAAGATTAATAGACCGGGTGATTAGCCCGGTCCTTGTTTGTTATTTGATAAGCTATTTAATGTTTATCTACAATTACATTAATTATCAAAAACACTAGCTTACTTTTCCTAACAACCTTTGTATTATTCTACCTTGAAACATAACCAGCGGCTTTATAGCCTTTAATGCATCTTCTTTTTGCATAGTATCAGGTGTTATTATGGCTATATTCTTTACATTTTTTGAGAGCTTTCCAAGATAATTTGCTAAAAAATACCTACTATTATTAATTAAATACGGGAAGCCTTCTATTGTCACGTCCTCATTCCATTTTTTATGCTTCTTACCTAACTTAAGAATTTGATTTTCATTTGAATCATCCTAATAATATTTTTTGAAATCTCAAAAATCCTCTCGTATAGTTACTAATCACCTACGTTATCTTGATAAAATTCATCAATTTGCTCTTGTACTTCATTATAATTATTCTCAATTTCTTCCATCCAGTCTTTATAGGACGTTTCTCGTATCTCATTGTATAATGTAAATCGTTCTGTTCGTTTCTGATGAACATACTCCCCAGCTTCTTTTGTTATGAATTCATCTTGTGACAAAATAAACAATACCTGTCTTAGAGCATCTTCTTCATCAAAATTCTTAGCCCACCAATTATTAGAATAATTCATTATATCAACTCTCTGCTCAACCCTTTGGTCAAAAACATCCTTCTTGACTCCTCGTTTCCATTCATCCCACATTTCTATTATTTTCCTAGCTTGGTCAAACGCTTCATTGAGCTGATCTTCATCCCCTGCATTAGCGTAAATTCCACCACCAGCTTCTGCTATTTCGCGTAAATGACTTTGGCCCTCGATATCTACATTAAAGCCGATTACATTAACGATAGATTGAATATTAGATTCTGCAAGTTCTTTTGCAGCACCAGCTGGGTCTCCTCCACAAGTTTCAGCACCATCACTGACAATGTAAACAAGATTGGTATTCGTTTCTCCTGGAAAGTTAGCGAAATCCTCTTTTGCCTGTTCTAAGCTTAAACCAATAGGCGTCCATCCAGTTGGGATAAACGGATCTATTACACTATTAAATTCGGTAGCATTGATTGGTTGGATTTCATAAACTAACTCACTAACTTCACAAGACTGTTCTGGGGTTTTACCAGTCCTTGCACCCTCATGTCCATAGACTCGAAGACCAACATTCGCTTCATTTGGTAGACTAGAGGTAAATTCGCGAATCGAATCCTTCGCAATATCCATCATCGATTTCCCATTGATTTCATTTGCCATACTTCCACTGACATCCAGAACAACTAAAACATTTATTTGATCTTTAAACTGAAACTGTTCATCCTCTAATCCTGGATGACCAAAGTTGTCAAACTTCATTTTTGTAATTATTTGGTTCGGATCCTCATAATCCTCTGCAAAAAGATAGCGATAGGCTCGCCACCATTTGTCTAGGTATACTTCATCGACATTCTCCTGAATAGGTGGTAGGAGTTCTTTAACTTTATCTGCCATTTCTCTATCGGTTAACCTTGGTTCTTTACCCGACTGTGAACCATTCCCTGCAAGAGGACCTGTTGGATAGTTAATAATCTCTTCTAGATTAGTAGGTTCTTCAGGTGCGATTTCTATAATATCAGATAGATTATTAGTAGGTTCTTCAACTAGATCATTTCTATCTTCGTCTCTTTCCTTTTGTGTATCCAATTTCTCTTTCTCAACTTTTTTGTTATTATCATTCTCTACTTCAGTTTTTACTTCTTCGTTTTTCTGTTCTGAGCACGCTTGAATTAAAATGACTAAAGAAAAGACAAGTATAGTTAACACTATCTTCCGGTATTTATTTTGCAGCATTGTATTAGCTCCTTCCTATATCCCTATATAGTAGGCTCTATCTGGACAAACATTTGTATAAATGGTATTTCAACACCCAAATCAATATTAGATATAACATCATTCAGACTTGGTATAAAACCAGCTTTACCAATGTTCAATTCTGCCATTGTTAGTACTTCAGAACAATTATCATATACTATTATTCATCACCGACATTATCTTGATAAACTTCATCAATTTGTATCTGGATTTCTCTATAATTTTCCTCTAACTCATCCATCAATTCTGGGAACGAATTTTTATCTATTTCTCTATATAAATTCCATCTTTCTGTTCTTTTTTCGCTAAAGAAACTGTGAGCATTACTAGTTATGAAATCCTCTTGTCGTAGAACACTCAAAACATCTCGTAAACTAACTTCTTCATCAGCGTTCTTCTGCATCCAATTACTTGAAAATTTCAAAAGGTCAATCGTTTGATCCTTTTTTTGTTCCATAACATCTTTCTTTGCCCCAGTCTTCCATTCCTTCCACATCTCAACCATTCTCTTTGCCTGTTCAAAGACCTCATTTAATTGTTCCTCATCCCCTGCATTCGTATAAATTCCACCACCAGCCTCTGCTATTTCGCGTAAATGACTTTGGCCCTCAATATCTACATTAAAGCCGATTACGTTAACGATAGATTGAATATCAGATTCAGCAAGTTCTTTTGCTGCACCAGCTGGGTCTCCTCCACAAGTTTCAGCACCATCACTTACGATGTATACAAAATTGGTATTCGTTTCTCCTGGAAAGTTAGCGAAATCCTCTTTTGCCTGTTCTAAGCTTAAACCAATAGGCGTCCATCCAGTTGGGATAAAAGGATCTATTACACTATTAAATTCGGAAGCATTGATTGGTTGGATTTCATAAACTAACTCACTTATTTCACAAGACTGTTCTGGTGTTTTACCAGTCCTTGCACCCTCATGTCCATAGACCCGTAGGCCAACATTCGCTTCATTTGGTAAACTAGCTGTAAAATCCTTAATGGAATCCTTCGCAATATCCATCATCGATTTTCCATTGATTTCATTTGCCATACTTCCACTGACATCAAGGATTACTAATACATTTATCTGCTCTTTGAAGGTAAACTGTTCATCCTCTAATCCTGGATGACCGAAGTTGTCAAACTTCATTTTTGTAATGAGTTGTCTCGGATCCTGATAATCCTCTGCAAAAAGGTAACGGTAGGCTCGCCACCATTTATCTAAGTATTCTTCACTGACATCTTCTTTAATAGGCGGGAGGACTTCTTTAACATAATCTGCCATTTGTTCAGCACTTAGTAATGGTTCTTTTCCGGTATGCAATCCATTCCCTGCAAGAGGACCTGTTGGATAGTTAATAATTTCTTCTAGATTAGTAGGTTCATTGGGTGCTATTTCAAGTAAATCTTCGAGGTTATTTGTTGGTTATTCTGATAGGTCAACATCATCTCTTTCATTTTTATCTTCTGGTACATTTTCTTGTTCATCAACCACTTCTTCACTCACATCATTTTTCACTTCATCCCTATTCTCTGTATCGTTCGAATCATGAGAACAAGCTTGAATAGAAACCAAAGAGAAAAATAGAACCAAAACGAATATGACGTTACGGTGATTTATGTATAACAACCTATTAACTCCCTCCTAGAATATGAAAAGTTATCGAATCATCCAGTTTTTATTAGCAAGACTCTATGCGTTTAAAATCTTATATTATAAATAGTACTAAATTTCATACCATAAAAAATCAAAATTTCAAAAAATAGTAACTATTACCCATTTAGACTCTTTTATTTCTTCGTTTTAATGGAGAACATCAAGAAAAAATATGCTGGTAGGGTACAATATTACTACCCCACCAGCATAGCTTCCATACTTTATATACTCCAGAACACTGCAATCGCTCCTTCTCCCGCATGAACAGCTAGAGATGAACTGACTTCACCAATAACAACTTCCATATCTAGAAATTGTAAAAGGATTTCTTTGCGTAGGGCTTCAGCTTTTTCAGGAGCGTTGGCATTTGCAATACCGATTTTTCTCACAGCATGCTCCTTACAAGATGCCCTTATTAAATCTATCATTCTACGCGTAGCTTTTTTCTCAGAACGAATTCGTTCCACCACCCCTAGTTCTCCCTTTTCCCCGATAGCCAAAATTGGTTTAATCTTAAGCAGATTTCCTAGCACAAATTGCGTACTGGATAATCTTCCTCCTTTAAATAGTTGTTCTAATGTATCTAACAGAATTAGATTCTTATGCTGATTTGCCATCTGATCCAACTGTTGAACCATTTCTTCTACATCGGTACCATGCTTGACAAGCTCTATACCTTTTTCGATTAGGAAGGTTATAGCAAAAGAGAGTGATCCCGAATCAATGATTTTAACTTGTAATCCTACTTGCTCCATTCCCGCCTTCGAGCTCGAAATAGTTCCACTTAATTTTGACGATACATGAATAGCGATAATATGTTCATATTCTTCTTTTAAATGCTTATATAACTGCTTAAATTTCTCCACATTGGGCTGGGATGTTTTAGGGACTTCCTTTTCTGTCCGAATCATTTCATATAACTGTGCACTCGATAGGTCAATACCATCCTCGTACTCCTTCCCATTTGAAATGATCACAATTGGGACAACATACACATCTGGATGTGCCATTAGCTCCTCTGTTAAAAAAGCCGTACTATCCGTTACAAAAGCAATTTTACGTTTACTCATGACTCTCCCTCTCCATTTCACCTATACTTATTAAAATAATAATACAGTTAAGAACAAATTATACCAAGTATTAATATCAGGTAATAATTTTATTTTTCATTATTTACCCCTATCACTTTTTGATTATGACCCTTATAATAAAAAAGAATGTACCTAGGAAGGATAAGGTGTTACCGAATATGAGTTTACTAACAGTTAAAAATTTAAGTCATGGCTTTGGTGATCGTGCGATACTCGAAAATGTATCATTCCGGTTATTACAAGGTGAACATATTGGATTGATCGGAGCAAATGGTGAAGGAAAGTCTACTTTCATGAATATAATTACCGGAAAACTACAACCAGATGCTGGAACGATAACTTGGGCTAAGCATGTCCGAGTAGGTTATTTAGACCAGCATGCTGTATTAAAGCAAGGTTTGTCTATACGGGATGTATTACGAACCGCTTTTCAGTATTTATATGATATGGAAGAAGAAATGAATCAGCTTTTTGCCAAAATGGGAGAAGCATCACCTGAAGAGCTAGAAAAATTATTAGAAGAAACCGGTCGTATGCAGGATTCGCTGACGAATAATGACTTCTATACAATTGACGCAAAGGTTGAAGAAGTTGCGAACGGACTAGGGTTGAATGACTTTGGACTAGACCGTGATGTCCATGATTTGAGTGGTGGTCAGCGTACGAAAGTATTATTAGCTAAGCTACTCCTAGAAAAACCTGAAATTCTACTTCTCGATGAGCCGACAAACTATCTTGATGTCGAACATATAGAATGGTTAAAAACGTATTTACAGAATTACGACAATGCCTTTATACTCATTTCTCACGATATTCCTTTTCTAAACAGCGTCGTGAACTTGATTTATCATATGGAAAATTTAGAGCTAACTCGTTACCCTGGGGACTACGATGAATTCCTACGATTACATGATTTGAAGAAACAGCAACAGTTAGCAGCCTATAAGAAACAACAAAAAGAAATTGCCCATTTAAAAGACTTTGTTGCTCGTAATAAGGCAAATGCAGCAACGGCGAGGATGGCACAATCTCGCCAGAAGAAATTAGATAAAATGGACGTTATCGAACTCGACGCTGAAAAGCCAAAACCTGAGTTTCAATTTAAAGAAGCACGTACACCAAGTAAATACTTATTCGAGACAAAGGATCTCGTTATCGGTTATGGTGAACCATTATCTCGTCCATTAAACTTATCCATGGAACGTGGACAAAAGATAGCCCTTTATGGAGCAAATGGAATAGGGAAAACCACCCTGTTAAGAAGTCTATTAGGAGAAATTCCTCCTGTATCAGGTGACGTTGAACGCGGAGAGAATTTGCATATCGGCTATTTTGAGCAAGAAATCAAAACAACAAATTCCAATACTTGTATTGAAGAAGTATGGGATGAATTCCCTCACTTTACCCAATACGAAGTTCGTGCAGCACTTGCAAAATGTGGATTAACAACGAAACATATCGAGAGTAAGGTGCAAGTATTAAGTGGTGGAGAAAAGGCGAAGGTACGGTTATGTAAATTAATGAATCGCGAGACAAATATACTTGTACTAGATGAGCCAACTAACCACTTAGATCATGATGCAAAAGTCGAGTTGAAACGAGCACTAAAGGAATATAAAGGAAGTGTTCTCCTTATTTCCCACGAACCTGAATTTTATGATGGTTTGGTAACAGATATTTGGAATTGTGAAGATTGGACAACAAAAGTATTTTAAGTATTTCATGCAAAAAGAATGCCCTAGCAATATGGCATTCTTTTTTTTTATTCATGGAAGCCATTGATATGTCTTTAAATCTATTTCATTAAAGCTCCCTAGCGCTACTCCTTCTGCTTCTAATTTCAGAATCTGTTCATAATAGGATGCTTCATCCTTTATTACTATTTTACCTTCTGCATTTACAACACGATGCCAAGGAAGCTCGTATTTTTTACTCATAGAATGTAAAATACGAACAACCTGACGAGCAGCTCTAGGACTACCAGCTAATCTAGCAATCTGGCCATAAGTCATTACTTTCCCCTCTGGTATTTGCTTTATCATTTTTATTACGTTCTCTGTAAATGGTGTCATCATTATCCTCCAGCATATGATTGGAATATCAAGGTATTGTTTATATTAGTTCAAATTATCTGCCCGATATACTCTCTCCCGTATATTAGCTGGTTTTTTGTCTTCTAAAGTAATCCTCTGCTAGTATCCCCATTATGATTTCGTCAGAATATGCTTCATTATAAAATAGCGAATCCCTTAATACGCCCTCCACTTGAAAGCCTACCTTCTCATAAGCCTTTATCCCGCGCTTATTATGCGAATAGACCTCTAGTTGCAGTCGGTTTAACTTTAACTCTTTAAACGTAAAAGCTAATGCAAGTTCCACTGCCTCCGTACCATAACCCTTATTAAAATACTTCTTATCATGCAGTGCAATTCGAAAACCAGCTTTTCTATTCATTTCGTCGATGTCTAATATAGTTAAATCACCGATGATACCATCTGCAACAACTAAACAAATGGCAAAATCATAACGAGAATCATCTTCTGATATTCGGTCTATATGATCATTTAATTGCTCCATAGTAAACGTATTTCTCGTTCCAGTCATATAACGAATTTCTTCATCATGAACTGCATTCAAAATGCTTATGTTATCTTCTTTTGTTAAAGGTCTTATATATACCGATTTACCTTGATAATACATGGTTGTCTCCCTTCCCCATGAGTTTTTTATTTATTTGGTTTTGCCCATATTAAAGAAACCATGCCAGACCAGTATTGTTCGATGTGTTTGACTTCTAGTTTAGATGTCTCCATAATCTTCAGAATATCTCGATCGCAATGACAGCCTGAAACCCTTCTATAAAGTGGATCAACCACCTTTTGTGTCATAGACAACAATCGATTGGAACTTAACCCGTGTTCTAAAAACAATACAGCGCCATCTTCCTGACACCAATCATTATACTTATTTAAGGTTTTCACTGGATCTGGATAACTACAGAGTGTCAAAGTCGAAACAATACTATCAAAAGAATTGGATGGCAAAGTAAGTGTATCAACATCCTGATGAATAAAATGCACATGTAACTGATTGATTCTAGCTTGTTGCTCCGCACTTTTAATCATCTCTTTACTAAAATCCACTCCGATAATCTCACTGACCTTTTGTTTGTTATAATATGGAAAATTAGCTCCTACACCTACTCCGACTTCTAACACGTTACCATAAGCTGAATTAATAAGTTTCTCCCGCCATCCTGCAACAGTTGGATTATTACGATTATTTTCATACATGGAAACCTGACTGTCATACTTTTTTATTAATTTTTCCTTCTTCATATATAACTCCTCATAAGTTCGTCATGGCAAGTATTAACTTATGGTGTCTATTCATAAAGTAATCGTAACATAAGAAGGAGATTAAGATAATGTTGAGCTTCTTAATCTCCTTTTATATTAGACCTTATTCTTCCTCACTTCTGTCCCATTCCCAATTCCAGAATGAAACTTCATCTACTGCTAGATCACTAATCATTGGTTCTTCTTGAAGTTTTAAGATTTCCTTTGTTGGACCCGTGATGACAGCACCGTAATGTTCGATTCCATGCTCTTTTAAATACTGTATTCTATCATCTAGATTTAACGGTTCAAAGGTCAGCTTATTAGCCTTGCTTTCATATTTAGATAGAAATGCTAATGTCTTCATAAATTGCGTATGAAGCTGTTCGTAATCCCCTGATTCATATTCTGGAGAATAATATGATTCAGAGATAACCTTACTACCGAATAGACCTTTTTCTTCCTCCCTAGAATCTAAAATCATATCGTTATCATGCCAAATCGGAAAATCGGGAAAGCCAATTGGCTCGAAAATATTACCGGCATATCTTGATTCGCCTTCTTGCCCCGTATAAACGGCAAACCAGATAATATCTAGATTTCTCCCATTAAATAATTGGAATACGTCATTTGTAGTTAATAGCTCAGAAAAAGACACATATGCAGATACAACCGTTCCTTCGGGTAATTGTTCTAATTGGTTCCAATCAGCCATTTCGCTTTCAAATCCTGGAAGAATAAATCCTGGTTGCTCTTTTTTCATTCTCCCGTAGTAATCTTCCATTGGGAATCCCATCATAGAGAACAAGAAGTTAACTTTCATTTCGCCAACGACTAATGTTTCATCCCCAACCCTCTTGTTTAAATCTCTACTAGCTTCCATAGAAAAGAATGATTTTGTATTCGTACTTGTTCCTCCATAATAACCATATGGATTCGTGACTGTTAATGTATAATCAATTATATTTCGAAAGGTTTCGACTCGGTCTGGTTTTCCCCATGAATAATAAACAGCTGTTAGGATAGTCGATAAAATCGTAACAAAGAAGAGAATACTGATTACCATAATAGCAGTCTGAAACCTAGCTTTCCATTTACTTCGTCTCAGTATCTTTATTTGCTTTTCATCATTCATAGGATTAACTTTTCGGTCTTTATCCTCTTTTTCGTCTATGAACTCATAATATTTTTCTAATTTTTCTAACTCCTGTTCGACCTTTTCCTTTTCCGCTTCTGAGAGTTCTCCTTTTTCATAGGCATCTAATTTCTTCTTAAAATCATCTTTCATCCGATTGTTCCCTCCTCTGTCTTACATATTGCCTGCCGCGAAATAACAAAACCTTAAAATACGATTGTTTAACACCCATTACACTCGATGCTTCAGCTTGAGTAAGCCCATGCACATCATGCAATAATACAGCATATCTTTGTTTTTCTGGTAAATCATTGAGTAAATATATGATTTCTTGAACCTCTTCTTTTTTAACTACATCTTCTTCAAACAAATTCTTCTTATCTATAAAAGTAGTGAAGAAAGTATCTTCTTTTATCATCATCTTTTTATGCTTACGGTAATAATCAATAAAAACATGATGTGCAATTGTAAATAGCCAAGACTTAACACTCTCCCCCTTATAATTTTCGATATATAGATGGGCTCTAATAAACGTTTCTTGAACTAGGTCTTCTGCTGTATGATGGTTTCGACTAAGCATTAGGAGGAAACGATAAATATCAAGAAAATATGTATGATAAATGTAATCCAGATTATCTTTCATAGCTCCCCCTTTCACTTATGTAACGATTTAGAAGCAAATTGGTAACAGGAATTTCATAGTTTTTAACTTTTAACATATTTATGAGAGCGAATATACCCCAAAAAAACAAGATACCCTATTAAAGGTTATCTTGTTCGTAATCAAGTAATATCTATTGTATATACGTTGTTAAAACAACCCGAGCTGCTTAGGTGCTAACCCTTCGTATTCTATTCCAAGCATATGTTGAAATTCTTTGGCATTACTTGCAGCATCCCCGCCAGAATTATTGTTAAATAATACGATAATGTCCTTCGTAGCCTTCGAGATTTCCAAGACTCGATTCTTCCAATCTAATAATTCTTTCTCATTATATTTATATAAATAGCGAACATCACGCCAATTTGTATCCGCGTTTTTCGGTTTAGTCCAGCCATGAAAATTCCGTCCATGCATACGAATCAATGTAACGTCAGATGTGGTCGCTACAGGTACAATAGGAATTGATCCAACACCTGCTTGTGGTTCGTCCGCAATCGAATGAATCCAGCCATTCTGTTTCATAAAGGTTAATGTGCTTTCACGATACTTATCGTAAAACCAAGATTGATTTCGAAATTCTAGGGCGACCGGAATCTCCCCCATCATTTTCTTACAATATCTTAAGTAGTTTACATTTTCCCTATTACAGTCAAACCACGGTGGAAACTGAAATAGCACCATCGCTAATTTATTGGCCTCTTGAAAAGGCGTCAAGGAATCCATAAAGGCTTGAAACATATTCTCTTTATTTTCAAACGGAATCTCCTTCCGTTGATGTCCGGTCATTCCTTGATAAGCTTTGACAACAAAACGAAAAGTATCTGGAGTATCCTTCACCCACTTTAATGCATTACGTACAGGTTGTATTGCATAAAAGGAGGCATCTAATTCAACCACTGGGAAGTGACTACTGTACTCGGCTAATTTATCTCTTGGTCTAATATCATCAGTATATAATAAATCATGATCACCCCAACCAGTTAGTCCGATATAAATCATATCGATTCCTCCTATGTGATAATTAACTAATAGGTTACATTATCCTCTATACTATCATATACCACTACTATATCGTAACCACATATTCTGCTAGATAGTATGGTAGGAAGGTAGTAACCCAAACCATAAATAAATAGCAGAGCCAGTCCTGTCCATGTGGAGGAATCCACGTGCATATAAAAAGAAGCATATGAAGAATTAGCATTTAGCTAAGACCCCCTATGCTTCTTGTAAACATAACCATCCTGACTACTTTTTTAATACATTATATAAGGCGGATTATTCTACCAGCTAGATTTTTTCACACCTGGCACTTGTCCTTTATGAGCATATTCACGGAAAGCAATTCTTGACATTCCAAACTTGCGCATATACCCTCTCGGACGACCAGTTACAGCGCAACGGTTATTAAGTCTTGTAGGCGAGGAATCACGAGGTAGTTTACGAAGTGCTTCATAATCTCCCCTCTCCTTTAACTCTCTTCTTATTTCAGCATACTTTTCTACCATTCTTTGTTGTTTCATCGCTTTTGCTACTTTTGATTTTTTAGCCATTCTAATTTATTCTCCTCACTATTATGTTTATACTGTTTGGATATTCCATTGAAACGGATCTGGTAGCTTACTCCAGTCACTATCCATTTCCTCTGGCATTAATAAACAGTTATCCAATTCTTTCGTAATATATTCTTTATCTAAATCAAGTCCAATAAAGACTAACTGTGTCTTTCGATCACCAAATTCCAAATCCCATGTTTCCATAACTTCTGGGTTTTCTTGTAAAAGGGCTTCTCTTCTACTAGGAGGAAGTGCCGCTACCCAGTATGCAAGTGGCTCAATGTTTGCAGATAACCCTGCTTGTGAAAGTAGAACAGAAAAATCATTTCTTGTTGCTAACCACATCAATCCCTTTGCCCGTACGATATTTTCAGGCATTGTCTCGATAAATCTTAATAGACGTACCGAATGAAAGGGTAGCCTGCGTTCATAGACAAATGAAGCAATCCCATACTCCTCCGTTTCCGGCACATGCCCTTGAGGTCCATTAGTCAGCTCTTTTAGCCACCCTGCAGAACTACTTGCTTTCTCAAATTCAAAAGCGTTCGTATGAAGAATTTCTTTAGGATCTACTACTCCATGTGTCGTTCTAATGAACTTCGCTTCTGGCTGTAATTTTCTTAGAACTTGTTCTAGTTTCTCTAAATCAGCTTCATCCACTAAATCACACTTATTTAAAACTAGCACATCACAAAATTCAATTTGGTCGATTAATAAATCGGCTATTTCACGTTCATCCTCATCCGAAATCGCTTCTTTCCGATCTAACAAACTTTCACCTGATCCAAAGTCATGCCAGAAACGGCTAGCATCGACTACTGTAACCATCGTATCTACTTGACAATATTTGTTAAGGTCTATCCCTAATTGATCATCCAAATATGAAAATGTCTGGGCAACAGGTATAGGCTCACTAATCCCTGTTGATTCAATTAGGATGTAATCAAACCTACCATCCTTCGCTAACTTTTCTACTTCAATTAATAAATCTTCTCGTAGTGTACAACATATGCACCCATTGGACATTTCGACCAATTGCTCATCCACTCTAGATAATGTTCCTTCATTCTCCACAAGTCCTGCATCAATATTTATTTCACTCATGTCATTTACAATAACTGCTACCTTCATCCCATCTCTATTGTGTAAAACATGATTTAATAAGGTTGTTTTCCCTGCCCCTAAGTATCCACTTAATACGGTAACTGGTATCTTCTTTGTCATATACATTCTCCATTTCATTTTTTAATCGTAACCATTACGATTTACTACCTAAAAAAATATCCTTCAGCTTGAAGGGTGAAATTCTCATCTATACAATAACGAAATCCTCTCTTGAGCTCTTCTTCATCTAATTTTGTTCCAATAAATATTAGTTCACTTTTTCGCGGTTCATCTGGTTTCCATTTCCGATCTTCTGTACTAGCAAATAGCATGTGAACTCCTTGAAAAACAACTCGATTATCAATATCCTTTACATTTAATATTCCTTTGTATCGATAAAGCGACTCTCCTTTCATTTGAACAAGGTAAGTAAACCATTTATTGACACGGTCGAGGAACAATGGTTTGTCTGACTTTAGAATAATAGAATGTACATTGTCATCATGGTGGTGATGATGAGATTCTGTAAGTAAGTTCGATTGAATCTTCAGCTTCGCACTTAAATTAAATGATTGAACGCCTATTAGCTTATTAATGGGTACTTCACTATTTGTCGTAGTGATTACTTCCGCTGTCATGTTCATCTTTTTAATCCGAAGCTTTAAATCTGCTAATTTGTCCTGAGAAACTAAATCCGCTTTATTCATAATGATTAAATCCGCAAAAGCAATTTGTTCCTGGACAATTTCCTGCTCTAAATGTAGGGGCAAATGCTTCGAATCTACAACCGTACAGACACTGTCTATGTCAAACCAATATGCCATTACTTCATCCATTAGAAAGGTTTGAATAACAGGTGCTGGGTCTGCTAGTCCAGTTGTCTCAATAATAATTCGACTTAAATGGATTTCCCTTTTGGCCATTTTAACGATTAAATTTTTCAGAACCTTAATCAAATCTCCACGTACATTACAACAAATACATCCTTTGTTGATTTCTATTATTTCCTCGTGTGTCTTTATGACAAGCTCTGAGTCAATTCCAGTATCACCGTATTCATTAATAATAACTGCTGCATGTCGATTTCGCTCATCACTTAATAATCGATTTAACAGCGTTGTTTTCCCAGCACCTAAAAATCCAGTTAAAATGGTGACAGGAATTTTATGTTGTTTGAGCATATTACACCTCCTAAATGTCACAAAAGCTCTGCTGGATTGAATTTGGATTATGTAGATAAGTCCTCACCACTGTAAGTTAACTGACTTGGTAACAATGCGTTACTACTACATCCAATAGCAGAATTTCATTCCGGGTATGGCTTTATTATTTTTCAAAAAGATTTGGCTAGAAATCATAGCCTTAGATAAATCGTAACCATTACGATTTACATGTTACCTATTTATGCAGAAATCGTCAAGTAGTATCATTATTTTTCTGTAATAAACATGTTTAATTAATCGTTAAACTAAAAAAAGAGCTAGGAATAATCCTAACTCTTCCATAATTTATACATACGTTACACACAGTAAATTAGCACACAAAAGAAATGACAAATCGTACCGGCAAGCACGAAGAGATGCCAGACCATATGATGATATTTAAATGCTCGCCACATATAGAATACCGTTCCAATGGTGTAACATAATCCACCAATAACGAGCAATACAACCCCTGCATAGGCCAAATTTTCAACAATTCGATTCCATCCTAATACTACCATCCACCCCATTAACAAATATAATAACGTGGAAGTAAATAGGAACTTCTTAACAAAGTAAGCTTTAAATACAATTCCTGCTATTGCTAGGCCCCAAATAATTCCAAACATTGACCAGCCTAGAGAACCTTTAATCACTAGCAATGTAAATGGAGTATATGTTCCAGCAATAAATAAGTAAATAGATGAATGATCAAATATCTCGAATAAATCTTTTGCTTTACCAGGCGGTAGTGCATGCACTAATGTAGAAGATGTGTACAATATCACCATTGTTGCACCAAAGATCGTAAAGCTAACTACATGTAAAGCCGTTCCATTCAATGCAGCGAATACGATAAGTAATACTAACCCAGCAATACTAAGTACAACCCCTATGCCATGTGTTATCGCATTAGCGATTTCTTCACCCTTCGAAAAGGTATGTGTTTCTGCCAATCCCATCATCCTTTACTTCATTATGATTCGTTAACATTAATCCAGTATGACTAAATAAAACAATTTTAATAACTCTTCGTACTGCAAAACTGTTATTCCTTATACTTCATTATAACATGAAGTTACATTTCTTCTGGAGCTTTTATTCCCAATAAACGTAAACCTTCTTTTAAAATTATGTTAACGGCATACACTAATGAAAGTCTTGCTTGTTTATGTGGCTCATCTAATATTTTGACAACCGCGTAATACTTATTAAAGGATTTTGCGATATCTACTAGGATTTTTGCAATTTGTGATGGATCATAATCATCCAATGCTCTCGTAATGGTTTGTGGAAAATTCATTAGTAGCTTAATAATCGGCCATGCTTCAGGATCAATAAACGTACTCCCATCATCCGATTGCTCTACATACTTCCCCTTCCTCAATAAAGATGCTGTGCGTGCATGTGTATATTGAACATAGGGTCCTGTCTCCCCTTCAAAACGCAGCATATCTTCTAATGAGAACTCAATATCATGTAAACGGAAGTTCTTTAAATCATGGAATATAATCGCCCCTACCCCGACTTGTTTCGCTACCTCTTCTTTACTTGATAAATTAGGATTCTTTTCTTCAATATTACGTAAAGCTAATTGTATCGCTTCTTCAATAACCTCTTCTAATAAAACCAGTTTCCCTTTCCTAGTAGACATTTTCTTTCCTTCTTTTAATATCATACCAAATGGAATATGTGCCATTCCTTTTTGCCAGTCATATCCCATTTTTTCTAGTACTGCAAACAGCTGTTTGAAGTGTAATGTTTGTTCATAACCGACTACATATAACGACTTTGTAAACTGGTAAGTCTCCTGACGATAGATAGCTGCCGCTAGATCACGGGTAGCATATAATGTCGTTCCATCACGTTTTTTAATAAGGCTAGGAGGGAACCCTTCTAATTCCACTACATAAGCACCTTGTGACTCTACTAATAAACCTTTAGCGGATAATTGCTTGACTACTTTCTCCATTTTCTCATTATAGAACGCTTCTCCAGCAAAGGAATCAAATGATATTCCTAGTTGATTGTATATTTTCATAAATTCATTTAGTGACTCATCTCGGAACCATTGCCATAATTGAATGGTTTCCTCATCCCCATGCTCCAGTTTCTTAAATGCTGCTCGACCTAAATCATTTAAGGAAGGGTCCTTCTCCGCCTCTTGATGAAATTTCACATATAGTGCTAGCAATTCTTTTATCGGACTTTTTCGAACCTCCTCTTCTATCCCCCATTTCGTATAAGCTACGATTAGCTTACCAAATTGTGTTCCCCAGTCACCAAGATGATTAAGACGAATAACCTGGTAACCACTTTTCTCCGCAATAAGGGATAATGCATTCCCAATAACCGTTGATCTCAAGTGTCCCATTGAAAATGGTTTAGCAATATTTGGCGAAGAAAAATCAATCGTGATTGTTTTATTGTTTCCAATCATTTCATCACCATAATGGTTTTTCTTCTCTAGAATTGATTGGATAGTCTGTGATGCTACCTTTTCCTTCTGTAAAAAGACATTAATATAAGCACCGACTGATTCTACTTTTTCAAATAAAGGTGCATCAATCTTTCCTGCTAACTCTGCTGAAATGAGGCTCGGAGATTTTGCGTAATTCCTGGCTAGCTCAAAACATGGGAAAGCAAAGTCTCCATGGGACTCATACTTCGGTTTTTCAATCATCTTCAAAACCGTTTCATACGGAATTATTCCCTCTACTAATTTGGTTACTTGTTCTGCAAACACTTGTTTAAATATCATGTCTTTTCCCTCCCTCAATAAAGTTAATTTTTCTTCCAAATACTCGCGTATTCTCAATATTTTATAAACACTAGTTAGTTGACACACCTTATAGATAGTTAAAAATTGAAAGTAATTCAATTTATTTACAGGTTG
>NZ_JBCPXV010000039.1:0-32314 GCF_039581225.1 Ornithinibacillus proteolyticus
GTTTGCCTTCAAGCCCTCCGCACATTCCCTCACGAGCATGCACTGCCTGTCAGCTATACACTTCCGCCACTACGGCGTGTTTGGGACTTTCACCCTTAAGTTCGGAGCGCTGCCAAGCGCACAAAAGTTCCTTTGCAGTTTTGCAAAGGAACCGTATTAACGACCTTGTTTGTTTTTTCCTGAATAAATATCTTTTCGTATTTCTTTCAAAATAGCTCTTCTTGTTAGTATGCCATCAAAATATCCTTCTCCATCCACAACACAGACAAACGGATAATCAATTAATGCCTTCAGCCCATCAACTAATGTATCCTCTTTTAACACCCTAGGAACGTCTGTTACCATGACATCTTTAACTTGCAAATCTGTTAATCGATCAATTTCAAAACGTTCTAGTCCTAATATTTCATTTAATATCTTTGTCTTACCAATTGTACCTTCCAGTTTATATGTGGAATCCAATACTGGGACTGCAGAATATCCAGATTTGACTAAGACTAATAGAGCATGTTCCAATGGATTATTCACTTGCACATGAGCCACTTTTTCAGAAGGTATCATCATATCTGCAATCGTTAATGCTGTTAATTCTTGATCTTGCAACAAACTCATTGTACCCACTCCTTAAAAAACTATAGTGCAATTTCAATTGCGAAGGGGCTTTCATTTCTTATCCTACTATAATGTAATCATCACCTACATTAATTGTAACATACTATAAGTTGTTTTAGCATGTACAACATAACTCATTTCACAAAAAATTAACGCTATAATAGCATTAACAACGTACCTCTTTGAAAAATACTATGTAGCGAATGACTCTCACGATAACAATATTCGAAAAAACGTCGAATACTATCATGTAAATAGATAGGATAGCGTACTTAAATCCAGAGGAAAGATAGGAGAGGCTTAAGAACCCCGGAAGCGAAAAGTATAAAAGTGATTCCCTAATCCCATGATGACGACAGGGGAACCACTCCAGTATATAATAAAACAGTTCGTCTCTTTATTGAAAATAACACCTATTTCTCCGGGGCACTTCTAATATACTTTCGTTTACTAGTTTATCTTCATTCAATCACTTTATTAAAAAGGAAATTTATTTAACCACTGTCCCCCATCCATGGTCACGACCTCACCATTTATATACGACGCCTTTTCTGACAATAGAAAAAATGCTAATTCAGCAATTTCTTCAGGCTTACCTAATCGTTTTAACGGAACAGATTCCAACGTACGCTTTGCTGCTTCTTCGGATAAGAACAACTTTTCAGCTCCACCAGTTCGCTCTATTGGCCCTGGAGCGATAGCGTTTACACGAATCCCATATTTTGTTCCCCATTCAACTGCCAATGTTCTTGTCATATTTAGTACACCTGCTTTGGCTGCTGAGGAATGGATGACACCCGCTCCGGCATTCCATGCATAAGTTGCTACCATATTAAGAATGGAACCGTTTATTTTATTTTCGATCCAGTACTTTCCTACCTCACGACTGCAATAGAATGTCCCGTTTAAGACAATATCTATTACCGCATTCCAACCATTGATAGACAGTTCTTCAGCTGGAGCGATAAAATTACCAGCAGCATTATTTACTAAATGATCTACTCGTCCAAAATGAAGTACCGTATCCCTTACCATTCGTTCTACATCTTCAGGGCGCCGTACATCCATTGGAACAACTAGAACTTCCCCTTTTGCAGTTTCTGTTAATTCTTCCCGAACGATTTCAAGCTTCTCTTTTGTTCTACCTGTTAGGACAACATTTAACCCCTCATCTGCAAACTTTTTTGCCATATACTTACCCATACCACTTGAGCTACCTGTTACGATTACCGTTTTCGTTTCCAATTTTACTCCCCCTAACTTCATCCTTTATCTCCATATTATTTCTATTTATCAAAAAAGTCAAAATACCATTTTTTGTATTATCATGTCACACGTATTTTTGGAATAGGTATGTTATAATTTAAAAACATTATGTTCACGAAGGTGAAAGTATGAATAGAAGATCATTTATAAAAAAATTATTGGCTGGTTCCCTTGCATTTTTTGGAATTAGTGGAGGTACATATTATTACGCAAGAAATATTGAACCGGCATTGCTTACCTTACATAGAGAAACCATCCAATCCAAAAAAATACCGTCCTCATTTGATGGATTTAAAATCATTCAATTTTCCGATACGCACATTGGATTTCATTATACGCTAGATCAATTTCAAGAGCTGGTGAAGAAAATAAATGCTTTAGAACCCGATTTAATTGTTTTTACCGGTGATTTAGTAGATAAACCAGATCAATATAATTGGAATCCAAGACTTACTAAGTTATTAGGTTCATTACATGCACCGAAGGGTAAGTTCTGGATATACGGGAATCACGATCATGGTGGTTACGGGACAGAAATTGTAAAAGAAGTAATGGGACAAGCTGACTTTCAATTATTAAAAAATAGTCACCATACCATCGAACAGCAGGTTGACCGAATTCTTATCGCTGGTATCGATGACGTTATGCTTGGTCAGCCAAATCTTTCTAAAACATTAGAAAATACCAATCCTGATTTATTTACGATTCTTCTAGCCCACGAGCCTGATTTTGCAGATAAATCAATGGAATTCCCTGTCGATGTTCAACTGTCAGGTCATAGTCATGGCGGACAGGTTAGACTTCCTTTTGTTGGTCATCTTTATACACCGTTATATGCGGAGAAATATGTAGAAGGAAAATATACATTTGAATCTAGTAATCTCGACTTATATGTAAGTAGAGGCATTGGTACAACAAGACTACCTTACCGGTTCCTTTGCAAACCAGAAATCACGTTGTTTACGTTAAAAACACAATAACCAGGCTCTTTCATACGGACAAATGCATACATTGTTATTAGTCCATTGATGAAAGGGAGCGTTATAGATGACTACTCCATCTCCATATCTTGAGTATTATACTGTAAATAATACAAACCAACCTGATGAACGATTTTTTCCAATTGTTCCATTTCTAACCGGTTTAGTAGTAGGCCCTTTATTATATCAAGCATTCAATCCATATTACGGTTATCCATATCCTGTACCATACCCAGTACCTATTCCTTATTATAATAGTTATGGCTATGGTACAAGTTATTACTAGCTTCAACTAAAACAGATGAATTGGGCTTACTGATGACCGTACCCACACTTGGTGGCTAGAATCAAATATTGCTATGACAAGCTGGTTATGAACTATTGAGAACATAAGAAATTTCATTAGAAGTCCTACATCCAGTATAGAGCAGCAAGTATTCTAGCCACTCCATTGCATCCTCATACTAGCTGTAACAGTTTATTCATAGTTTTCTTCACCTTTCCATGTTAGAATAAATGAAGATTGAATATACATACAGTGGAGGATTATTACATGTTAAAAAAAATTCCCTTGTTCGTTCTATTTGGTTCTATTCTCTTGTTAGCTGCATGTGGCGGCAAACCTGAAGGTGATTTCTCGATAGACGTAAAGGACTTTACCTACACAAACCAAGATGGTGAACAAGTAAGCAAAAGCGATTTGGAAGGTAAGATCTGGATTGCCGATTTCATTTATACAACCTGCTTAACTGAATGTCCTCAAATGACCTATAACAAGCAAAGAATTGAAAAGGCTTTAAAAGAAGAAGGTATTGAGGATGTTGAATTTGTTTCCTTCAGTATCGATCCCGAAGTTGATACACCTGAAGTACTAAAGGAATATGGAGAAGTCCGGGGAATTGATTTCACAAATGGTAATTGGACGTTTTTAACCGGTTATGATTATGATACGATTAGGGAATTTGCCGTTTCTTCTTTTAAAACAGTTGCTGAGGATATGAATGATGGTACATATGCACATGGTGTGTCACTAACTATTGTAACTCCCGAAGGAAAAGCTATTAAACAATATAATGGAATGTATTTAAATGAAGACAAAATTAAAGAAGTTGTTGAATTCATTAAGAGCATGTTATAAGAAGCCGAGACCCGGCTTCTTCATTTATTAATTGAAAGTGGACAAGCTTTACGATACTATAAAAAGAAATACAAGAGGAAGATGGAAAGGAGGTTTGTCGATGCCAAGTAGTGAAACGGTTTCTTTACGTGATTTGGCCAGAGCTATTTATACGGTTAATCGTCATGCCAAAACTGCTCCCGAACCACAACATCTATACTTCATTAAGAAAGAAACCATTAAACAATTATTAAAGGAAAAACGGGCAAAAAAAATCGGGTTGCATTTCTCCGATCATCCCAAACTTAGTAACCAGCATTCTACCCTCTTAGTTCAGGTGGATGACTATTACTTTCATATCCCTCCAACGAAGGAAGACTTCCAGGAACTTAAACATTTAGGATCACTCGATCAAAATTATCGAAATCCCCAAACAAAAATGTCTTTATCACAAGCAAAAAAAATAATCTATCAATATATTGACTATAAACCAGTTAATCATAAGCCAAAAAGAAAACAATACCATTCTTCCTACTTTACACCATCTTCTTTAGGTAAAATGGAATGGCCGCCTAAGAAAAACTTTCGATAAGTTTATAACATCCTAAGTGGAATAAACACAGCAATCCTCATTGTGAGAACTATGAGGATTTTTCGTTTCGTTGGGTTTAGGTTAACTTTTAGAAAATATGATTTGGTAAAAGAATTTATTCTTTACGAGCAGGTTATATTAAATTTCGCGCGGCTTTATTTCCCTTTCGCGCGAGAGTTGCTATTTTTCGCGCGACACGATTCCATTTCGCCATTCTCGCGCGTTTTTGCTTCTTCCTCGCGCGATTTCTATCTCCCGTCGCGCGTTTTTTCTTACCCCCCGCGCGATTTCTACCTCTTGTCGCGCGTTTTTTCTTACCCCGCGCGATTTCTACCTCCCGTCGCGCGTTTTCTCTTCTCCCCCGCGCGATTTCTACCTCTTGTCGCGCGTTTTTTCTTACCCCCCGCGCGATTTCTGCCTCCTGTCGCGCGTTTTTTCTTACCCCGCGCGATTTCTGCCTCCTGTCGCGCGTTTTTGCTTCTCCCCCGCGCGATTTCGCCTCCTATCGCCTATTGCTCTACTTCCCGTTCGACATCCTCCAACGCACGCTCGGATATAGTACTCCCTACGTAACACGAAGGAGCTCCACCTCTCCTATACTTTCTTCCTCCTCTGTTTCATTCTCTTAAATAAATGTATTACACATAACACTAGACCGAACATTGCTAATACTTGTAAGGAGATTTTAAATAATTCATAAGTTAACATTTCGATATCGCCTATCCATAACACCACTGTAAAGAAAATGACGATAAATGCTAGACCGCTCAGTATGTAATTTAATAGCCTTTCAGATTTTAATGATATGAGAATTAAAGCAATTGGTCGTATGATAAAATAACAACCTAGAATTCCCAAAAAAATGAACAGCGTAAAAAAAGTCTCTTCTGATATTCCTAAAGATTGTAATTGTGATATATTAATCCAATTTATTCCCCAAATATATTCCTTCAACATCTACCATTCACCTCTGCACCTTCTACTATTATCCATTCTAAACGAACGATAAGAAAACTATACTCCCCTTCTCTTATTTAGCTTATTTTTCACTAAATTTGCTATAATTGATATAGTAATGAATCATGTAGAGGTGGTATGATGGTTGAATAAAGCAGCTATATGGATAATAGTAGGCGCAGCATTATGGGGGACCATTGGTTGGTTTGTAAAGAATTTATATACATACGGTTTTACACCAATGGAAGTTGTCACACTTCGAGTAACATCAACTGCTATTCTTTTAGTAAGTTATTTATTATATCATTCTCCTAAAGCATTAAAGCTACATTCTTTTTCAGATGTAAAGTACTTCATCGGTACAGGGATTTTTAGTATTATATTTTTTAATTACTGTATGTTTATGGCCATTGATTTATCTACCATTCCAATTGCTACAGCTTTACTTTATACGGCTCCTGCCTTTGTTTCCATCCTATCTTTTTTCTTGTTCAAGGAAACTTTCACAAGTAGAAAAGTACTTTCCCTGATGGGCACTATCGCTGGAACAAGCTTCGTAGTCGGGCTGTTACCTAGCAATTTAAGTACCATCCCATATCAAAGTATTCTGTTTGGAGTTGGTTCTGGTTTTGGATATGCTTTATATAGTATCTTTAGCAAATACGCCTTAAACAAATATACTAGTCTAAGCATAACAGCCTTTACATTTATTGTTGCTACCGTTACATTATTACCGTTCTTTCCCTATAGTGAAAAGCTAACAATATTAACGGAACCGGCGGTACTTTTTTATGCATTTGGACTAGGACTTTTCCCTACGGCTATTGCGTATATTGTCTATACATACGGCTTGAAAAAAACCGAAGCATCTAAGGCATCTATTCTATCAACCATTGAGCCGGTAGTTGCAACTTTTATCGGCATTTTAGTATTTCATGAATCGTTTACATTTGTACAGATGTTAGGTATGGCGCTTATTATAGGTTCGGTTATTCTCATGCAAACCAAACCAAGAAAATCTTTACAAACTTAACTAATCATTAAACAACTTGGAGGAAAGACCATGGAGCATTTATTAAATCAACAAGTTAAAACGATAGAAATATCTGGAATACGAAAGTTCTTTAACATGGTAACAGATGTGGAGGATGTAGTGTCACTTACGATTGGGCAACCAGACTTCTATACCCCTGAACATATCAAGGAAGCTTCTATTGAAGCAGTAAAAGCGAATAAAACGACCTACACGAGTAATGCTGGCATTATCGATTTAAGAAGAGCAATAGCGCATTATTATGAAACGAATTATCACGTTAGCTTCCATCCCGAAGATGAAATCATTGTCACTACAGGAGCTTCCCAAGGGATAGATATAGTGTTTCGAACTATTTTAAATCCTGGTGACGAGGTAATACTCCCTGCCCCCATCTATCCTGGTTATGAACCACTGATTACATTGGCAGGAGCGAAAACCGTTCATGTTGATACTTCTAACCACCAATTTAAAATGACGAAGGAGCTGCTAAAGCAGGCTATAACAGATAACACAAAATGTATCGTTCTCCCCTATCCATCTAATCCTACTGGAGTCTCTTTAACTCATTCGGAATTAAAAGAGCTCGTAGAAGTATTAAAAGACAAGAATATATTTATACTAGCTGATGAGATATATAGTGAATTAGTTTATGATTTTGACCATACATCTATTGCAAGCTTTCAAGAGGTTGCAAATCGTACAATCGTTATTAACGGCGTTTCCAAATCTCACTCGATGACTGGATTTAGGATAGGTTATGTTCTTGCACCGAGATGGCTTACTGCACATCTATTAAAAGTGCATCAATACAATGTTGCATGCGCCTCTTCTATCAGTCAATATGCAGCCTTGGAGGCCTTAACACACGGACTTGACGATCCGCAAAAAATGAAAGAAGTTTATGAGAAAAGAAGAGATTATGTATACGATCGTTTTACTAATATGGGGATTTCTGTTAACAAACCGAACGGAGCATTCTATTTATTTCCGAAGATTTCAAAGCCTGGTATGTCCTCCTTGGAATTAGGAGTAGACTTAGTTAGAAAAGGGAAGGTAGCATTAGTACCAGGTGGAAGTTTTTCAGAGTATGGAGAGCAGTATATGAGGTTATCTTACGCCTATGATTTCACCACTTTAGAAAAAGGCCTCAACCGTCTTGAGGAGTATTTTCATCGACATGGTAAAGGCTAAGTTTAGATGGGATATTCATCACTTAGGATATCCCTCCTACTAGCCACTTTATCCTTATCTGGTCATATTCTTTTCATTTTTCACTTTTTCATAGATATTTAATAATCGATCTAGCTCTTGACTGAGTGCTATTGATTCTAAACTTGTTATTCCTTGCGTTAAGGCAACAGAACTCATTTTATTACGTAACTTTTCTATTTCTTTTAGGAGCTTGTCTGTTTCACACAAAATTAACAAAACCTCCTTTTCTATTTCTATTAATTTAGCATAAATAGGCTTTTTTTAACAATGAAATACCAACGCTTTTTTCAAGTAACAAAAATTTACACTGATTCACCTATATTCTTGTTATAATAAATATAGCTGAATTACATAATAGAACTTTTTATAGTTGAAAGGAATGTCTTCTTTGACCGAAGTAAAACAAAAAAATGAATGGAAAGAATGGGGTAAAGCAATATTTATTGCCATTGTCCTAGCCTTTCTATTACGCACATTTGTATTCGCGACTTCCATTGTAGAAGGTGATAGTATGGACCCTACGCTTCAAGATGGAGAGCGTGTTATATTTAATAAATTCGTTTATTTGATTAATGAACCAAATCGTGGAGACATTGTAATTATTCATCGTCCTGAGAAGAATTACGTAAAAAGAATTATAGGGTTACCTGGTGAAACAATTGAGATTAAGGACCATAAATTATATATCAATAATGAGCTTCATGATCAAACATTTTTAACAGAGGATGCTAAGAATCATACAGGTAATTATGGTCCAATAACAGTTCCAAAAGGAAGATACTTTGTTATGGGGGATAACCGGTCCATCAGTAAAGATTCCAGAAATGGGCTTGGATTTATTATGGAAGATGAAATTATCGGTAGATCTGAGTTTATCTTTTATCCTTTTAATGAAATAGCGAAAACACGATAAACTATTATGAAGTATGGAAGGTTGTCTTTTTAGTACATGTACTAAAAAGACAACCTATTTTTTGTTTATTATTTCTCGTTATCTAATATACAGCTTCCAATAAAGTACAATAAAATAACAAAACAAAATATACCAAAGTATGTTTCAAACATGGTGAACACCTCCTAGAATTTATTATATGTATTATTTCACTATTATAAAAATACACTAGCCTTTTATATCATACCACATATGCCCCCCAATTAAAGAGAAATGTGATAAGATATATGTAAAAATAATGACGAAGTTAATCGAATTAAAACAGAAAGCAGGTGAATATTTTGTTGCATTGCCCAAAATGTGGCTCCATTGTAAAAGAAGAGGAATTGTATTGTGTAAGCTGTGGTGTAGAGTTACCAAAAGATATTCACTTACGTTCGATAAATAATAAGAAATTCAATAAAAGTTGGTTTATACCAATCATAACCATCATCATCATGTTATTAGCCAATAATCTTTTTTATCATTTTCTACAAAATCAATCCTCACAAGCAATGAAGCATTACGAGCATGGAGCGAAAAGTCTCGAAGCCGGAGACTATGAAGCAGCAAACAAGTATTTTACACTAGCATTGAAAGAGAAACCAAATTTCAATCAAGGTGAGGTTGCATTAGAGTTTATCCAAAAAACATCCGATATTACGTCTTTATTAGAGGAAGCTAATCAGGAATTAGAAAACAATGAATTTCAATCTGCACTTACTTTAATTAGTCAAGCTGAATCATCTTTAACCAACTTCAATGGAACAGCAACCACTGATCTAGTAAATGAGATAGTATCTTTTCGTGATCATGTTAAAATCGAACAACTGAAAAGCATATTAAATCAAAATCCATCTGTCGATGAGTTAAAGGTATTACTTTGGGAAGCAGATGCGATAAAAAACAATGAAGCAACCGAAATCACTGACAGTATCCGGAATCAAATCGTTGAATTTATTTTCACAGAAGCAAGTAAACAACTAAGCGATAATCAGTTCAGTGATGCTTTATTTATAGTGGAAGACGGGTTAAAGTATGCCCCAAATTCGGAAAAGCTCCAAAGTCTTAAAACAACCATAGAAAAAGAGAAGGTTTCATTTGAGGTTACACAACAGCAGCGCATTCAACAAGCTATCGATACAGCTGAAGAGGAACGAGAAATGAACGAAACAGATGCTATTGAATTAACATCGATTAAGCTTGCAAATGATAACCAGGGGAACTTAGTAGTTAAAGGTGAAGTAACGAGTGTGGCGACTATTCCAATTAGTTCCATTCAAGTTAAATATTCTCTATTGACGAAGGATACAGAATTTCTTTCGAATAGTGTTTACGTTTATCCAGATACTCTATACCCTAATGAAAATGGAAAATTTGAATTTACCCATTATGATATTGGTAAGGATGTTAAGAAATTTGATGTCAAGGTATCCAAAATCACCTGGTATACAAATTATTAAGTACTCTATTGGAGTGAAACTATGTTACAAAATAAAAAAAATTTACCGATAATCATAACGATCATTATCATCCTTATTGGTATTGCTACATCTATTTACCTATATATATCTTGGCAGTCAGAGCCATTAGTAATAAATAATCCTGCCATCAGCAAGGTGCAAACCGACGATGAAACGGTTGACTTAAAAACCATCATTCACGAGGCAGAAAAAAACGTCGTCCAAATTGAAGCTAAGAATGACTCCCAAACTTTAACTGGTTCAGGATTTCTTTATAATGAAAAAGGCGATATCATAACAAATGCACACGTTATTAAGCAGGCAGAGACGATTTATGTCCGAACCGCCAATGCCCGTGTCTACCCTGCTGCTGTTATTGGAATTGGCGAAGAAACTGATATAGCGGTTATACGTGTACCTCAGTTAGCTGGGGAAAAAGGTCTTTCTATAGAAAGAGATCAATTAGCTGAACTAGGTGATGAAGTAATCGCGTTAGGTAGCCCTCACGGATTTCAAAATACGGTGACACTTGGAATTATCTCAGGTAGTGAACGTAACTTCTATGTAGAAGGTTACGATTATAAAAATGCCTATCAAATCTCTGCTCCGATCACACATGGTAATAGTGGCGGTCCCTTAATTAATCGCAACAGTGGTAAAGTGATTGGAATAAACTCTGTTGGAACCGAAGACGGAACTATCGGCTTTAGTATTCCTATTGTTGATGTCATTCAAGAGATTGAAGGCTGGTCAAAGGAAGCTCAAAATAGTGAATTGACCTATACAAGTACAGAGGATTTACTTAATTCAATTGATCCCGAGCAAATGAAGCAGGATGCGGAATATGTAATGGAGTACTTTATCGATAGTATTACGATTCGTGATTATGTCGCTGCATATTCACTACTCGGTGAATCCATTCAATCTACAACCTCTTACGCTAGTTTTCGTGAAGATTATATCCAAGTAGTAGATGTTAACTATTCCCACCAGTCGACTTCTATTTTGGATAGCAATCATGCATCCGTTCTAGTAGATGTTACATTAACTAAAAATAAACCAAACGAAGAGGAACAGCTAGAAGAACAAATCCAATATGAATTTATCATCGGGTATGAAAATGACCAGTTGAAGATTATTGGTATCAACTATCAAGAACAAAATCCATCATAACGAACTCATTCACCCATATTCTCGCGATTGTGTTCGTTTGCTCTTATGATGAGCTTTTGAGGCTTTAGACAAAACTATCTCAAAGTAAAAACCGAATGATGAGCTACGACCACGCTCCGGAAATATACTTGCGGTTGCTTCCAGTACAGGGGTGACATCTGCTCGAAAAGACCATCGCAGTGTCTATCATGCACTTTATCACAGCATAAGTGCGACATCTGCTCGAAAAGACCTCGCAGTGTCTTCTTTACCGCCGGGCGGCTGCCTTAGCCTCCTCGTGCTACTTCTTTAGGGGTCTCACCTATGCCTATTCTCCCGCAGGAGTCTACGTATATTTCCGGAGCTAATATTTCCGGAGCTAGTATCGTATATCATTCGGTTTTACATTTATTTCTTTTAGTTATGTCCCAATCTCTTTCTATGAAAAAAAGAAGACCTCGGAGCTTCGTAATCATGTTCACGAAGCTCCGAGGTCTTCCTTCTATCTTAATCACCCTAGAAACGGTGTTAGTTGTTTTGGTGGTAGAGGCCTACTAAAGAGATATCCTTGCATTTCATCACATCTTTCACTTGTCAGAAAATCCAATTGTTCCCTCGTTTCAACCCCTTCAGCAATTACCTTCATATTCAAGGAGTGAGACATATGGATAATCGACTTCACAATTGCTTGATTTTCCTTCTTTTGTTCATCTAAAAACATTCTATCTATTTTTAATTTTGTAATTGGAAATACACTCAAATACTTAAAAGATGAGTAACCAGTTCCAAAATCATCTATTGAAACGAGAACACCTAACCTTCTAAGTGCATGTAATGTCTCTAATATCTCTTCTTCATTGGACATGGCCATTCTCTCTGTTATTTCTAGTTCTAGATAAGAAGGCTCCAGGCCAGTCTCATCTAAAATATCGTTAATCTTCTCAACTAAATTACGTTGGTAAAACTGTTTTGCAGATAAATTTACACTTACTGTAATTGGCTTATATCCCTTGTCTTGCCATTCTTTGTTCTGACGACATGCTTCCGATAATACCCAATCCCCAATATCAATAATTAATCCTGTCTTCTCAGCCAAAGGTATAAACTCACTCGGACTAATAAACCCCTTCTCCGGATGGTTCCATCTGATAAGCGCCTCTAGACCAACAACTTCATTCGTTAGTAGATTTATTTGGGGTTGGTAATGCAATTCAAACTGCCCCTCTTTTAAAGCACGTCTCAGTTCTGCCTCCATCGTTAACATTAATTTAAAATTTTCTGATATAGAGGAATCAAATAGATTGTAATAATTCCGATGTCGTTCCTTAATTACATACATAGCAGAGTCTGCATGTTTAATTAAATCAGAAGCTGTTAATCCGTTATCCGGAAAGATGCTAATCCCAATACTAACCGTAGTATATATTTCATAATCATCTATCGTGATCGGTTTTTCAAATTCAGCAATTAGCTTTTCAGCAAAATCGATAGCCATTTCTTTCTCTGTATGTCGTTGAAGCAGTAAGAATTCATCTCCACCCATTCTAGCAAGAAATGTATCCATTTGCTGGAATATTTTCAATCGATTTGCACAAGCCTGCAAAAGCTTATCGCCAAACGAATAACCTAAAGTATCATTAATTTCTTTAAAATAATCCAAATCTAAGAAGAAAACGGCTACTTTTTCTTCTTGTTGCTCGGCTTGTATAATAGCATCTTTTAACACTTTATTAAAAAAATTTCGATTAGGTAAATCCGTTAACTCATCATAATATGCCATATACTCAATTTTATTTTCTGCTTCAATTCGTTCCGTTATATCTTTCACACTAGCAGCCCGTATAATCTTACCATTCTTATAATACGGGTATTCGACCATTTCAATATAAAATAATGTTCCATCCTTGCGTACACCTTTTAATTCAAGTACACTATTAATCGTAACCAAATCGGTCTCGATAAGCTTTCGATAGCTCTTTGCATCGATTAATTGCTCCATCGTTTTCTGTTTCAATTCTTCTATTTTATACCCAAACATCGTAGCAAACGTATCATCACAATCTATAATTGCTGTTTTCCCGTATAAAACGATTCCCTCTACCGAGTTATTCGAAATTTGATTAATATAGCGTTTAATTTCATCTGCTCGATTCCTAATAGACAATTCATCAAGAATCAAACAATAGAGATTTTCGTTTACCTTTAGTGATTTAACTTCTAATAGTTTTCCCTTTTCTGTTTTCATTTCCATTAACAAGTGAGATCGAGAAGCATCCAATAATAATCTAAAATCAATATAATCTTCGATAGAATTACTAATTATCTGTTCTGCATCCAATAAGGTATACGCCTTTTGATTACCTTCAATAATCATTCCATCTTTGCTTACAAACACAATTGCCTCTTTAAAAAAAGATAATATTTGGCTATTTAATGGCACGGTAAGCTGTTCTCTCATTTGATTTCTCCTCACTTGTCTCCGAATTTAACCGATACTAATTCTTTCCTTTGGATAGTGATAATCCCCTGATCGCTTCGTTTTCTTAAACATGAACAAGAAGGTAAGAATCCCTACTCTACCAATAAACATTAATGTCATTAAAATAATTTTAGTAATGGTTGATAGCTCTGATGTGATACCCATGGAGAGCCCTACTGTTCCGAAAGCAGACGTTACTTCAAATAAAATTTGCGTGATGGTAAAAGGCTCATAGGTAGTAATGAATAATACAGAGATAAATACCATAAAGATTGCCATTAGAGTTACCGTCACAGCTTTCATTAAATCTTCTTCATGAACTTCTCTTCTAAATATCCGTATACTGCTTCCACCCCGTGCATACGTAATGATAAAAATAACCGCTAAAGCGAAAGTAGTTGTTCTAATTCCTCCGCCAGCACTACTCGGTGACGCCCCAATAAACATTAAAAACGACATAAACAAATGATTCGATTCCGAAAGCTCACTCACATCCATTGTTGAAAGTCCTCCACTTCTAGTCGTAACGGACTGGAACAACGAATAAAATAGCGACTCATGCCAACTCTTTCCAACAAAATAATGCTGTACGTCTAATAAAAAGATCCCAATGGTTCCAACAAATATTAAAATCGCAAAAGTCAACGTCGTTAATTTTGTAAACAAACTGAAATGGGTTAACACGCGATTACGGGAAAATAAAAAGTTTTTTACTTCAATTAATACAGGAAATCCGATAGCACCAAAAATAATTAATAAAATGTTTAGAAACTGTACGAAGTAGTCATGCTGAAATGGTATTAGAGACTCCCCAGTAATATCAAATCCACCATTGGTAACTGCGCTAATCGTTCCAAAGAAACCATGTAAATAAGCTTCCCCAGGAGAAGAGAAATATCTTAAGAAATATGTACCTAGCACTAAAAATGCAATAAACTCAACTGTAAGTAATACTAGAATAATTTGTTTAATTAAACGAACCATACCCTCAAAATTGGTTTGATTCTGGTCTGTCATAATTAATTGACGTTCCTTTAAGCCGATCTTCTTCCCTAACAATAGCCAAATAAAAGTACCTATGGCCATAACACCTACCGCACCAAGTTGAAGAATAAACGCCAAAAGAAAAATACCTGTTGTGCTTAACGTGTCTGCTACCGTGATTGTACTTAATCCGGTTACACTTAATGCACTGACTGCAGTAAATACGACATCAATAAACTCGACCTCTACCCCGTCTTTATATGCAATTGGTAAGCTCATTAATATAGTAGAAAATATTGCAGCTATTATGTAAAAAAATAAAATAATACGTACTGGTGAAAGTGTGTTAATCCACCTAGAAAATGATTTTGGTAAAAACATGTATTTACAGACTCCTTAGACCACTTTTATTCAGAGTGTTCTTTCGTTTTAATTATAGCACGATTCTAAAAATTTTCCTCTACTTTCGACAATTTGCTTGTTTCCCTATAAAATATTAAGTACAACATTCAAAAATTATAACGAAAAAAAGACCATTTGGAAAGACTTGTTCATATGCTTGGAGGATTGTAAATGGAATTAACCCCTACCTTAGGACAAAAAATAATAAACGAAACAAGGAAATTAATCAATGAAAATATTATTATTGTCAATAATCAAGCCATTATTATAGCAAGTACCGACTGCTCTAGAATAGGTGATTTTCACGAGGGCGCCCTTCAAACAATAAAAAACAACACGACGACAATATTAACCGAGGACCACCTAAAGAGCATGAAAGGAATACGTCCAGGTGTTAATTTACCGATAACTATCGAGGATCATGTCATTGGTGTTATTGGCATCACCGGTAATCCAGAAGAAATTATTCCTTTTGCTTCACTCATGAAGAAAATGACAGAGTTATTAATACGGGAAAATATTTATGTGCAAGAGCTTGAATGGCACGCTCGGGCTATGGAAGCCTATTTCTTCGAATGGGTGCAAATGGATCAACCATCTGAAGAATTCATTAAAAGAGGTAAACTACTTGAAATTCATCTCTCCCCTCCTTTAAGATGCTCAATCATAGAAATCGATTTCTCCAAGCATAAGGACGGCATAAATGAAATTCTAGACCTCCTCATGTTAAAACTTCCTTGTGTAGCGATTCGCTGGGGACATAATCGCATCGTACTATTAACGGAAGAAGATAAATTCGAATTAGACACGTTAAAGAGACAGTTCGAATCATTCCAGAACTATATCATGAACAAGTTACGTATACCATTTTCAATAGGTATTGGAACAAAATCCAACTCTTTCTGCATTAAAGACTCTTATCAAAAAGCAACAAAAGCCCTAACTCTTTCAAACGCTAATACCATTACAGCATATGATGATTTATTATTAGAAACTTGTTTGGATGAAGTTAGTCATAATGTTCGAATCGACTTTATTAACAAAGTACTATCCCCATTGGATAAAGAAGAGACTTTACTCCATACATTAAAAGTATTTCTAAAGAATAATTTAAATTTAAAGGCAACTGCTTCGAAGCTGCATATCCATGTTAATACATTACATTACCGCTTAAGTCGAATTGAGCAGTTGACAGGACTGAATCCAAAAAACACCTATACCATTGCTGTATTTTATATAGCTTTTACCTTTTTGGATGAAAACCCAAAAAAGTAAGCGGATAATTAAATTTTTTTGTATATTTCACCATATTAAATCATAGGCATTTATTTTAGAATAAAATAAAAAACACTTAGGAGAATTGCCTATGTTTACGGAAGAACTGAAACAAAAATTCATCACCATAGTCGGGGAGAATAACTTCCAGGATTCAAGAACTAGTTTACTTACCTATTCCTATGATGCGACACCAGGATTCCAATCCTTTCCCGATGCAATACTATCTCCACGAAATACCGAAGAAGTTTCCAATATTGTAAAGCTTTGTAACGAGAATAACATCCCTATTACTCCAAGGGGATCCGGCACGAATCTTAGTGCTGGAACGACCCCTTTACACGGCGGAGTTGTCATCCTTATGAAGCATTTCGATAACATATTAGAAATAGATGAAGAAAATTTAATCGTACGAACTCAGCCAGGGGTGATTACTAAAACACTCATTGAAGCCGTGGAAGCAAAGGGGTTCTTCTATCCACCAGACCCTAGTTCTATGAAAATATCTCAAATTGGCGGTAATATTAATGAAAACTCTGGTGGATTACGGGGCCTTAAATATGGTGTAACACGTGATTATGTGATGGGACTAGAGATTGTTTTACCAAATGGGGAAGTGATTCACACTGGAGGAAAACTAGCAAAAGATGTAGCTGGATATGATCTTACTAGCCTATTTGTTGGCTCTGAAGGCACATTAGGAATCGTTACCGAAGCAACCTTAAAACTCATCCCAAAACCCGAAACGAAAAAAACAATGCTAGCACTTTATCAAGATCTCGATGCTGCTGCACGTACTGTATCTGCGATTATTGCCAATCGGATAATTCCAGCTACACTAGAATTTTTAGACCAACCCACTTTAAAAGCTGTAGAAGATTTTGCACAAATCGGCTTACCCACGAATGTCAAGGCGGTTTTATTAATTGAACAAGATGGTTCTAAACGTGAAGTTGATCAAGATATGGAAAAAATCACTACCATATGTCGAAACAATGACGCTGTAGAAGTACAATTAGCCTCTTCAGCTGAAGAAGCTGAAGCCTTAACAACAGCAAGAAGGTCTGCCCTTTCTGCACTCGCTCGTTTACGACCAACTACTATTTTAGAAGATGCTACTGTTCCCCGATCTGAAATCGCGAAGATGGTA
The DNA here is from genome assembly GCF_039581225.1 of Ornithinibacillus proteolyticus. Classification (NCBI taxonomy): domain Bacteria; kingdom Bacillati; phylum Bacillota; class Bacilli; order Caryophanales; family Bacillaceae; genus Ornithinibacillus; species Ornithinibacillus proteolyticus. The sequence continues at coordinate 17,609 of NZ_JBCPXV010000039.1, forward strand.
AACGCCATTCAACAAATTGCCAAGCGTTACGATGTTAACATTTGTACGTTCGGACATGCTGGTGATGGAAATCTACACCCTACTTGCTTAACAGATATTCGTGATGAAGAAGAAATGAAACGTGTGGAAAAAGCATTTGAGGAAATCTTTATTAAAGCAATTGAATTAGGAGGAACCATTACAGGTGAACATGGTGTTGGTGCAATGAAACTACCTTATTTACATTTAAAAGTTGGAGAAGCAGGGATAGAGGTTATGCGTAATATCAAGGAAGCAATAGACCCTAACCATATTATGAACCCAGGCAAAATCTTTGCTAAATCCGATAGAAGAAGAGTGGTGGTTCATAAATGATGAAAACGCGAGAAAAAGAACGAATTGCTCATGAATTTAAAGAAAAAATGGACTATGATGAGCTGTTAAACTGCATGCGATGTGGCTTTTGTCTTCCAAGTTGTCCAACCTATATCGAATCAGGAATGGATGAAGCACATTCTCCTAGAGGACGAATTGCCATGATGAAAGCAGTTGTTGATGGGGATATCGAGCCAGATGATGATGTTAAGCGTTCGTTAGATCTATGTCTAGGGTGTAGAGCCTGTGAACCGGTCTGTCCATCAGGGGTAAAATATGGACATTTACTCGAGCAAGCTAGAGATATTATTTATCAAAATAAAAAACAATCGTTACCGGTAAAGACTGTACGAAATGTGGTATTTCACAACTTATTTCCTAACCAAAATCGAATGATCAATGCCACCAGTTTACTTGGCTTCTATCAAAGGTCAGGATTGCAGAAAATAGCTAGAAAAAGTGGTATTATGAATTTTTTCCCAGACACATTAAAAACGATGGAAAAAGTACTTCCACCTGTGCCAAAGAAAAAACAATTGAAGAGTAGACCAACACATCTATTACCACTACAACAGCAAAAGAAGAAAGTTGCCTTCTTCTCAGGTTGCTTAATGGATACTATATTTATGTCAACAAATAACGCAACGATGAAACTGCTACAATATGCCGGATGTGAAATTGTAATCCCTAATACACAAAATTGCTGTGGTGCCTTACATGGTCACAGTGGTGAACGAAATAAAGCGAAGGAATTAGCGAAGAAAAATATACTAGCCTTTGAAAAGGCGCAAGTCGATTACATCATTACTAATGCCGGGGGTTGCGGAGCTTTCCTTGTTGATTATGGCTATTTACTAAAGGATGATCCAGAATGGAAGGAGCGAGCAGCTACATTTTCATCAAAAGTTAAAGATATAACTAGTGTCCTTGTAGAATTAGACTTTCATAAAGAACGATTAAGCCTACCGGATCAAATTGTAACGTATCAAGATTCCTGTCATTTAAAAAATGGTCAAAATACCTTTATGGAACCAAGAAAATTATTACAATCTATTCAAGGTGTCACATATGTAGAAATGAAGGACGCAAGTAGATGTTGTGGTTCTGCTGGTATTTATAATATTGTTGAATCTGAGATGTCTATGCAAATATTAGATTATAAAATGGAACAGACGAAAAATACAAACGCAAAAACAGTCGTAACAGCAAACCCTGGCTGTCTTCTCCAGATGAACTTAGGGATAGAACGCGAAGGTCTAACTCACTCCATCCGTGCTGTCCACATTGTAGACTTATTATTAGAGGCATATGAAACAAGTAATCATACGCAATAATATTTTAGGCTAGGCTACATACTGTCTAGCCTCTTTCTACATCAGCTTTTTAAACTTCTCTAATAATTGTTCACCTTGGTAGCCTTGTTCGATAAGCTCACCTAACATTTCTTCAATTTTACTTTTTCGTTTATCAACAATAGTACCAGTAAAAATGACATTAATATGCTCACCTATATTGTTTATACTATCAATGGAGGTAATGAATGTGGCAGGAGCATTGCTCATTTTTGAAATTTTCACTTCAATCATAACTTGGTCACGCGTATTTTGCATATTTTCAAACCAAGCCATATATTGCTTATTGATCAGTGCCTCGATAAGCCAGCTGTTTTTACCATCTTCTCTATTTATGACTAAACCATCGATTAATTCAACTTCTGTCTTTACGATATCTTCGTTATTACTTTCAACAATTTGTAATTGTTTTAGTAGGAATGTCTTCATCGTGTCTCCTCCCTTCTATCCAACTATATAAGTTCAGTGTACCAAATTTTTTTCAAATTGATAACTATTTCTAAAGTAACACCTCGACTAAAAAAGGTATGATTGCTTCTCTCCCGGTTAACCTCTATTCCCCTTATCGTTCATTCTAATCAACATGAAATGGATTGATGGGACACCTTGTCTATATCAGTCCCAGATAGCTCACCTTCCTATAAAGAGATACTGGTATGATGGGCTCAAGGACATAATGTTTCCGATGTACTAAAACATGTTACCAGATTTTTACGTGGTTAAATTATACTAAATATACAAAGAATATAGGTGTTCCAATGAGGAGCACCTTTTTTAGTGGAGTTGGAAATAACTTAACTATTTCAATTCACTGTCACGATAGGTAATGAGCTTCTACTTGAGGAGGAAACTTCATATGACTGTAGGAAGTCAAATTAAACAAGCCGTTGCAGGATTAAAGAGTGTGCAAGCAAGTTTTGAACAGTTTGCTTTACAAACTGAAAATAAGCAGGCAAAACAATTATATGAGCAAGCTGCACAACAAACCCAAAGCATTTTAAACTCTGTAGAGCCTCGCGTACAACAGATTGAGCAGGAAGAGCCTCAATATAAAGGTTTTTAATTAGTGGGGAGTAATTTTCCTCCCCGCTATCCATTCAATATAGAAACAGGTGAAAAAAGATGCTTAAAAAGCCATTTTTAATGGTAATTGGGATAATCATTATTTTTACTTTAGTAGGTTGTAACACCGAAAATAACACCCAACGTAATTCAGATCAGCCTATCAAAGTTACACAAATATCAGCTAAAAATACGTACGACCAATCCATATCCAATAAAGCCAAGCAAATTCTCTCCAAAAAAGAAAACATAACAAGGGTCTTAGCTGCTAACACAGATAAAATACTTATAATAGCGATCGAAATACCTCATCATGAACGGTTTGGCTTACAAAAGGTTAATAAAGAATTATCAAAAGAAATGGATGAAGAATTCAAGTACATTAAGGTTGAGCTAGTTACCGACAAAAAAATTGTAATTGAATTAGAAAAAATTGAAGAAAGATTACAAAATAACGACATAACGAAAAAAGAACTTGAGAAAGAGCTGAAACATATTAGTAAGCTTTTAAAGGAGCAGACATAAATTTAAATTTATTTAGCACAACGGAAAGAAGGGATACAAATGCCAGATAAAAAGAAAAAGAACTTACCACCTCAGGCACAAGCGTATCAGGCATTTCAGGATAAACGAGAGGTTAAACGTCCGGTTCTAAGAAATTGCATAAAAGCATTTCTAGTAGGTGGATTGATTTGTTTTATCGGCCAATTAATCACGACATTTTACATCTACTATTTTGACTTTACAGAACAAACAGCTGGGAACCCAACAGTCGCAACATTAATCTTTATAACGATGCTGTTAACTGGTTTTGGCGTATATGACCGGATCGGACAGTTTGCCGGTGCTGGTTCTGCCGTTCCAGTAACAGGCTTCGGAAATGCTGTCATATCTGCCGCTATTGAACACCGTACTGAAGGATTCGTTTTAGGTGTAGGTGGGAATATGTTCAAGCTTGCTGGTTCGGTTATTTTATTTGGTGTATTCTCTGCTTTTATCGTAGCTTTGATTAAAACGATTTTGACTACATGGGGTGGATTCTAAATGTTAACTGGACATCGTACCTGGTTATTCGAGAATAACCCTGTGATTATTTCTACTGGTACTGTAGGTGGCCCGTTTGAAGCAAACGGTAAAATCCCTGATGCCTTTCATATTCTCCATGACGATATATGGTTAGAACAAGATTCGTTCGAGAAAGCGCAGCAAATGATGATGGAAGAAGCATGCCAATACGCTATTAAGAATAGTCCAATTGAAAAAGAGCAAGTCTCTTTCTTTATAAGTGGTGATTTAATCAATCAAATTACGCCATCCAGTTTTGCAGCTAAAACATTAGGCTCTCCATATTTTGGATTATTTAGTGCATGTGCAACATCAATGGAAAGCTTAGCCTTAGCAGCATTCATCATTAATGCTAACGGGGCTGATTACATTCTAAGCGGTACTTCAAGCCATAATGCAGCAGCCGAAAAACAATTCCGTTATCCTACCGAGTACGGAGGTCAAAAACCCCCGACAGCTCAATGGACGGTTACCGGTGCTGGTTGTGCATTAGTTGCAAAATCAGGACAAGGACCACGTATTACATCTGCTACTATCGGTAAAATAATCGATATGGGAATGACTGACCCTTTTAACATGGGTGGTGCTATGGCTCCAGCTGCTGTAGATACGATTCTAACCCATTTAAGAGAACGTAATGTCGATGCTTCCTATTATGATTTAATTATTACTGGGGACCTCGCCCATATCGGTAGGGAGGTTGCATTAGACTTACTGCATAAAAATGACATCAACATACCTGATGAAAAGTTTGTTGATTGTGGACTTACAGTATATCGTGAAGATCAACCAGTATTAGCTGGTGGCAGTGGACCGGCATGCTCTGCCGTGGTAACCTATGGACATTTCTTAGAGCTTATGAAAAAGGGAGAACTGGATAGAATATTAGTCGTTGCAACCGGTTCCCTCCACTCCCCCCTTAGTGTTAATCAAAAAGATTCTATACCTTGCATCGCCCACGCGGTATCTATCGAAATAGGAAGTGATAAGTCATGATATTCTTTTGGGCATTTGTAGTTGGAGGATTAATTTGTGTAATTGGTCAAATTCTATTTGATGTATTCAAGCTCTCACCAGGACATACATTAAGTATCCTGGTTGTAGCTGGGGCAATATTAGATGGATTAGGACTATATGAACCTTTAATTGATTTTGCAGGGGCAGGTGTAACCGTACCAATCACAAGCTTTGGTAATTCATTAGTACATGGTGCCATGCAAGAAGCAGAAAAACATGGAATTATCGGTGTTATTACTGGGATGTTTGAAGTGACCAGTTCCGGGATATCAGCAGCGATTATCTTTGGTTTCATCGGTGCGCTAATCTTTAAGCCGAAAGGATAATCTCATAAAGGAGGAAACATAAACCATGACAGTAGGCTCACAAGTGAAGACCTGCTACGCTTCTATCAAAAATATTGAAGCAACATTAGGAGTACTTGCTTCACAAACAAATGAAGCTAATGCAAGAAATGTATATAGGGAAACAGAAACACTCATACGTGAGATTAAGCAGGATTTAGAGAAACAAGTATTAATGCTAGCTAGAGAAGAACCCCAATATAATCAATAGGAAGGAAAGTAAACGATGGCAGATTGGATTCAAATCGCTCTTAGATCGATAACATTACTCACTATATTGTTCCTTTTCACTAAATGGTTAGGTACGAAACAACTGTCCCAATTAAATATTTTTGAATATATAAGTGGAGTAGTATTAGGAGGAATTGTTGCCATCCATGTCAGTACATTAGATAGCCCTTTCTATTACGCGTTAATTTCCATGTTTGTGTGGTTTATTATTCCATACGCTGTCGAGTATTTCGCATTAAAGAGTAAAGTATTTCGTAATTTTGCTCAAGGTAAAAGTACTGTCTTGATTCAGAACGGAAAAATAATGGAGGACAATTTAAAGAAGGAACATTTTTCAACGGATGATTTATTAGAAAGCCTTCGCGATAAAAACATTTTTAAAGTAGCAGATGTAGAATTTGCCGTATTAGAACCAACTGGAAAGTTAAGTGTACTACCGAAGACAGAAAATCGCCCATTAACCGCCAAGGACATTGGACTAAAAGTAGCACCTGATCGAGAACCACAAACGGTTATTATGGATGGAAGGCCACTTCTAGAACCGTTAGCTAACCTCTCCTTAAATCCTAAATGGTTAGAAACGGAACTAGAAAAAATGAATATTAGCATGGAAAATGTATATCTTGGTCAAGTTGATAGTGATGGTCAATTAACGGTTGATCTTTACGATGATAAACTTACCGTACCAAGTCCAACACAAAAACCACTTTTACTTGCCACAATGAAGAAGTGTCAAGCTGATTTAGAACTATTTGCCCTTTCAACAAACAATCAAGAGACAAAGCAGTTGTATCAACGCAATAGCGAAAAAATGCAAAAAGCGATTGACCTTGTATCTACCTATCTAAAATAGAACCCTAATCCAAAAGGGTTTTATTTTTTGTATTACATATTTTTAACTAGGTGTGGAATCGTATTAATAAACATTATGTTGGAGTTGTAAATAGAATGGTAAAGAAAACATTTAGACGTTCCATAAGAAGCAGACAGAACATAACCGACACTAACTCAACAAATAACAACAAGAACTCCACAATAAACCCGAACTTAGAAAAAACAATTGAGCAGTTTAAGACTTTTTATTCGTATCCAACAAACAAAGATGTGGTAGTACGCAATCTACATATACCAGGATTAAATAAAAATGCTGGAATGGTATACATTGATACTATAACGAATACGACAGATATTGAAGCTTCTATCTTAAGCCCCCTTCTTCAGAACCAGGATTCAACGAAGGGAATTAACGAAATTATTACTTCTCCATCTGTCAGTACAACAGTAAAAATGATCGAGATAATATCAGATATAAACAATGGAAATGTGGCATTATTTATCGAAGGTGAACATCAAGCATATCTCTTTAATGTTTCAAACTTTGAAGGAAGAGCGATAGAAAAAGCAGAAAATGAAAATGTCGTTAAAGGGCCGAAAGAAGCGTTTAATGAAAAAGCAAGTACGAATATCTCATTAATTCGTAAGAGAATTAAAAGTGAAAACCTACTTGTAGAATCTGTAGTTATATCGAAACGCTCAAAAAACAATGTATATATGGTTTACCAAAAAGATTTGGTAAATGAAAAATTACTCCAAAATGTTCGAGATCGCCTCCAATCATTGGATGTTAATGCCATACAAAATCTAAGTCTATTAGAACAATATATTGAAGAACGAAAATACTCTATCTTTCCAACGTTATTATATACAGAACGACCTGACCGAGCAACGTCCTTCTTAGAGGATGGTTATATTGTTTTATTAATGGATAATTCTCCAGATTGTCTGGTACTCCCAGCAACATTCTGGTCGTTTTATCATTCATCGGAAGAGCATTATCTACGGTTTGCTTACGGGAATTTCACTAGGGTGCTCCGTATTTTTGCACTTTTTATTACTTTATTTACTTCTTCTTTATATGTAGCAGTTGTTACCTATCATGCAGAGATGATCCCTCCTGACTTATTGCTGGCCATCGCTGCTACAAGAGAAAGGGTTCCTTTTCCAGTAGGGATTGAGGTTTTTATCATGGAGTTGGCTTTTGAACTAATTCGAGAAGCTGGGTTAAGAGTTCCCAGTTCAATAGGACCAACAATAGGAATTGTTGGGGCATTAATCTTAGGACAAGCAGCAGTTGAAGCCAATATTGTAAGCCCAATCGTTGTCATCATTGTTGCACTTGGGGGCTTAAGCTCCTTCGCGATTGGTGATATTAGTATGAACTTTGCAATAAGGATATCACGATTTCTTTTATTATTAGCAGCAAGTTTCTTAGGGCTTTACGGTATAACTGCTTTCTTTACATTGGGATTATTTTATATGGTTTCTATAAAGTCTTTTGGTGTTCCCTACTTATCCCCTTTAACGCCCAATATAAGTCATCCGGTGACACGATTTTAAGAAAAATACTTCAAAATGAATTATTACGGCCTGGTTATGTGAAATCTAAAGACACAAAAAAGAAAGCTTAGAGGGATTAATAAATGGTCCAAATAAAAGAAAGAATCGGTATAAGAGAGTATATAGCCATTGTATTAATTATGACAAGCACTAAACTAACTGATAATACTCCTGTTTTATTATTTGAGCCTTTATACAACGCAGGATGGATGGCACCGGTAATAAACAGTATTTTATCTATTATTCCTATCTATTTGCTTATACGTGTTATGGGAAATTATCAAGAAAAGAATTTACTAGAAATCTCTGACCGATTATTTGGAAAAATATTAAGTACATTTTTATTATTCATTTTTTTAGTGATAGCATTTAGTACCTTAGTTGTTGACACAGCTATTTACACAGATATCATTGGAACGATGTATTTTATTAGAACTCCCACAATAGTTATTTATGGAATTTTATTAACCGTTAGCGCATACGGAGCGAAAAGAGGATTAGAACAAATTGCTTCTGTTTCGTGGTTAGTACTTCCTTATTTACAGGTTACATTACTGTTCGCTTTAATCCTCACCATTGGGGATGGAAATATTACATTTATTTTTCCTATTTTTGGACAAAGTAGCTGGGAAGTAATAAAGGAGAGTGCTCTAAGACAATCTATATTAGCTGATTTTCTATATTTATTTATACTTTATCCCTATTTAAAGAGCAAGAAGGATTTTTCAAAAGGAACATGGTTAGCACTATTTTTTACAACGCTGAACTTAACAGTGTCTCTTGTATGTTTTTTACTTTTTTTGATTATAATACCGTAATGCAATTGAATTATCCCTATCATGAAGTTATACGAACTATTTCTTTAGGTTTTCTAACCAATATGGAGACATTCTTTCTACCTTTTTGGCTTATCGCATCATTTGTTAGGTTTTCCATTTATTTATATATTGTAGCATTCTTATTCGGACACATCTTTAAAATAAATCACTTTGAGTATGTTACCCCCTCGCTAGCAACTGTTATTGTATTTCTAGGTCTAATACCAGAAAGTCCTTCTTTCACCTTGTTCAATTTTAAAGATTTTTTATTTATTCTTACATCACCAGTATTTTTCATGTTTCCTATCCTATTGTATATTGTTGCAAAGATTAAGGGGGAATTTAAAAATGCGAAAAACCAAAAGGCCCTTAGTTTCGTTTTACTATTTGCTATATTTCTATCCTTAACGGGCTGTTGGGATCAAAGAGGAGTTGAGGAATACGCTTTTGTGATTGCTCTAGGAATGGACAAAGTAGACAATCAAAAGGATAAAGTAAGAATTACCTATTTAATTGCCAATCCAGAAACAGGGTCAGTAGCCTCTAGTGCAAGTTCACAGGAACCACCTAGGGGGATAATTTCCTTTGAGGCAAACAGCCTAATTACAGCAAAAAGCCTTGCAAATATAGTAATAGCCAAGGAAATCACCTATGATCTTGTTAGAATGTTATTCGTGTCAGAAGAACTAGCAAGAGATAAGGAATTCGTAAGGTGGATATATGATGCGGCTAAGTCTATGGATATAAGACGTGACATACAATTCCTAGTAACAAAAGAAGAAACCTCGCAATTTATACAAACAAATAAACCATTATTAGAAACTAGACCACATGACTATTACGAAAAGATTTTTAATGTGGGAGAAATATTTGGAACAACACCACCTTCGGAATTGAATACTTTTTTTCGAATTACAGAAGCCGACGCAGACTTATTTTTAGGTATGTATGGAACAACCGAGAAGGTTCAAGAACATAAATCAAATCAAGAACCTGATCAAATAAAAGCAGGTGAGTTTCACTATACGGGAGAAACCAATACAACTCAAATTGCTGGTTCTGCCGTTTTTAAGGAAGGCCGCATGATTGATACTTTAACTATAGAAGAGACTAAATTAACTTATTTACTTAACCCAACTTTGAAAACAGGGTATTTTCTTTTCACCTTCCCAGATCCATTTGACGAGGACTATCGAGTTGATGCCCAAATTGAATTGGATAATCCAATAAAAATAGACATGAACCTTAAAAAGGATACACCTAAAATTGATGTAACGGTTCCGATATCACTTGAAGTATTATCCAATCATAGTATGACCGATTACTCAAAAGACCCAATGAAGCAGGATAGACTAGAATCATCCATAAAAGAGGATTTAGCAAATAAATTTAAAGAGCTTATCAAAAAGACCCAGGAGGAATTTAAATCAGAGCCCTTTAACTGGTCTTTAATCGCTAGAAAAGAGTTTCCTACTATTCCAGACTGGGAGAAATTTGATTGGATGAAAACGTACCCCGATATGGATATTAATGTTTCGGTCCAATTGAAATTAGAGAAATTCGGGAGACAAAATGAACTGCCGAGAATAGAAGAAATGAGGGATTAAAATGAAGCTAGTGATTTGGCTAGTGATGATTATCATGTTTGTTTACACGATAGGATTTTCTATTACTCTGTGGAAAGGCAATAGTAAAATGGGTTCCATTACTACCTTTTTGCTAGCATTAGCTATCGTGATCCTCCCTTTCTTCACTATTCTGAGGTAAGTATATTATTGATGAGGAGGCATATTATGCCTCCTCAACTTTTAGTAAAGCTTCCCCTGTCTATACATAATCGTAGAAAGCTTCATTACGGCATGGATATAACAATTTTGCCTTAGTGGATAGGGGTCTGCGAAGAATTGTGGTAATACCGCATCAAAGGTTTCTTTCATTTTTACATATAGCTTTTGGTATACTTCTTCCTCTTGATAGAACTGGGTCTCCCTACCTTGTAGCCATTCTAAATATGATACAATTACTCCCCCAGCATTAGCCAATATATCTGGTATGATGACGACTCCCTGTTCACTTAAATATTCATCCGCTTCTGTTGAAACTGGTGCATTAGCACCTTCTACAATAATTCTAGCCTGTATATCCTTCTTATTCGCTTCATGAATTTGATTTTCCAGTGCAGCCAAGAATAATACATCTGTATCCAGCGTCATTATCGCTTCCCGGTTTAGAATTTCTGCTTTTATACCTGCCAACTTTACCATCTCATCTGTTTTCGGAAGGTCTCCATTATTTGCCGAACTATATTTTACTAAACTAGGTATATCAAGTCCTTCCGAATTGTATAAGGTGACATTACGATCACTTACCGCCACTACTTTATTATTTAGATGATTACATTGAAAAGCTGCTAATGCAACTACAGATCCAACATTTCCAAACCCTTGGACAGCGACCGTAAGTGATTTATCTTTTAAAGCTAGAACAGTTTTTGCAAATGGATTATCCCGCTCCGCTAACCAATTTTCTTGAAGGCTGAGAAAATCATGTATTAAATAACGAAACGTATAGTAAACCCCTTTACCTGTAGCTTCTCTCCTTCCTAAGGATCCCCCATTCTCTACACTTTTACCTGTAAAACTGCCTCGATATGATTCCCCTGGTCGAATGCTCTTATATTCCCCCATCATCCAGTCCATTTCCCGTTCTCCTGTTCCAACATCTGGAGCTGGTATATCTTTATCTGGACCTAGGCTATCACTGAAGTACTGTACATATTTTTTACATATAACATATAAATCCTTTTCACTGAATTCTCTAGGATTAATGACGACTCCGCCCTTAGCTCCGCCAAATGGCACTTGGTGTAAGGCGTTTTTCAATGTCATAAGAGCAGCAAGGTTCACTACCTCGTCTTCATTGACCGATTCGTGAAAACGAATTCCTCCCTTATATGGACCTAATATGTTGTTATGCTGTACTCGGAAGGCAGGGATTCGCACAACCTGACCATTCTCCAGCGCAATTCTTAAAAACGATTTATTGACATGATTTGGTGTAGAAAGAATCGCTAACAAGGACGTAAATGCTTTTTTTCTTCGCTCCCCACTTAATTCTGGTAAAAAAGTTTTGTCATCTACTAAAGCGTGTAATGAACTTTTTACAATATCGACTGTTTGATTTCCCACATAAATACCTCCAACTGATTTTTCTAACAATAAAATTGTAACAAAATCAACGGGAGATACCAATTAAGTTATCGAAATTTACAGAACAAAAACAGCTATTACAACCATGACTAGTAAACCTAGGATTACTGGGAGGAAGTTTTTCCTTACCAAATCCATAACGGAGACCCCACAAAATCCTGCAATTGCGATTAAGGATGACCACGCTACAATCGTCCCTCCACCGGTCCAAATGGCCCCTAATTGGCCGATAGCAGCTAATGTTCCTGCATCCATCCCACTTGTTTCAAGTGATGCTGCAAGTGCACCAGTAAGCGGTAATCCTGAGAATCCAGATCCATCCAAACCAGTAATAATACCTATTACTAGAACACTAATCGCTGCTAGTAATGCACTTTGGGGAAGAAATTCTTGTGTGGATTCTACTAATCCAAATAATAAAGCTGGACCTACCTCTACACCCAAAATACTCCCTGAGAAATCACTACTACCAAGAAAGAAAAACCCCGCAATTGGAATAACCGGCCCCATTGCCTTAAACGCAAAAACAAACCCATCTGTAATATGGTTTGTAATATAATCCAATGCATGATGCCTACCAAAAGCAACAGTAGATAATAATAGTAAGATAACCGCAACCCCACCAACAAAGGCTGCCCCATCTCCGCCAACTAATCCACCACTTCCACTAAAAAGCTTGTTATACATCATATAAACTACAACGACTAAAAGAGCTAGGGGTACAAAGACCGCGAAGATTTTACTCCATCTGGTGAGATTATTCGTTTTTGCTTCATTTTTTGTACTTTCCGCTGTGTTTAAAGTTGTTAGTTCATTTTTATTTAACGGGTCATCTTTCGAGCGAATAGATTTTCGATTTATTGCATATGCAAGGAGAATTGCCACACCTCCTGCTATTAAAGATAAGACAAGTGCTTTATCAGCAACCAGCCCTGGATTAATTCCTGCTGCTGTCGCAGAGAGGCTTGGGGCTACCTGGACAATATAGTCAGACGATAAAGCCATACCTTGACCAGCAAGTGCAATAGCAACAGCTGCTACAATAGCGGGTAATCCTGACCGGACCGCAGCTGGTACTAGTAACGCACAAATTAACGGTACAGCAGGTGTTGGCCAGAAAAATAAAGAAATGATATAGGTCGTTGCCACTAATACAAAAAATGACACATGACCATTAACCATTACCTTCTGTACTGGCTGAATCATTCGAACATCAGCACCTAAATCTTTTAAAGAATTGAGTAAGGCGATCATAAAAGTAATGATGAGAAATATACTAAATAATTCTTGAGCTGCGATTAAGTTGGCATTAAATATTGCTGTAAATCCATCAACAATACTTCCTTTATAAACCCAAGCTATAATAAACGTCCCGAGTAATGTTGGAAGTACAACTCCTTTTCGAAAAATCATCGTTATAATGATTAAGAGTGTAAATATACCATATAACCAATGGACTAAAGTAAGCTCCATGTACATCTTCCTTTCTTACCGTAGTGCTATAGCCTATGCTAGTTTTACAATAGCGGTGAAAAAGAAGATTAAATGGATAAGATTACGTTGTCCTAAAACTCGTAAAGTAAGAAATTAAACAGCAGACATATGCTTCACTTTATTCCTCCTCAGAGCACATAACATGCATAGTAGTTCTCCTCCTTCATGAATTCCATCAAGGAAACCGTTCTCACAATAAACCTCTTTTCCACAACGATTACAAACTCCAACTAATTCCTTCACTGGAACACCTCCATATTATTAAATATAGTAAGACTGGCTTACTATGTTTCAAAACAAAACTAAAAAACGGCTAAATACGAAAAAAATAAAGGTAACCTCTAATATGAGATTACCTAGTTGTGAGCGGATTGTTCAATTTTTATGCAGATTGTAATAATCGCTTCGGTTGTTTAATAAACAAGAAGAATACTACAATTGCAGATAATATAAATGATGGTAACATATAAGATCCATTATAAATTAGAGAAAACAACCATACCGGTTGACCTTCTGGTGCTGTATCCCCCCAAAAAACGATTCCTGCATAAAAATGGGCCAGAAAACGCAATCCAGAGCCTATAAATACCCCTAAGGTGATATACACTAATCTTATTGCAACCTTACCTTCCCTAAGTGACTTTTGAATTGGCTTAGCGAAAATTCCTGCTACTCCTAAAACAGTAAAGGCAAATCCATATTCAATAAATGCTTGGTATAAATTAAGTATATATGCGCCGAAAGCTAATTGGAGCACTCCCCATATAAAACCAGCTAATAGCCCTCCTTTTAGCCCCCATCGAAATGCAACGATAAAAATAGGTATCATTGCAAATGAAATAGAACCTCCATTAGGCATCTTAAAAGTTGGCAGTAGATCTAGAATTAATGCCAGTGCTGCAAATACTGCCACCTCAACCATAAACAATGTGCGTTTAGAACTCACTTTATTTCCTCCCCCAAATGTATTAAAAATCATGATGCTTCGATTTTTAAACACAAAAAAAGCAATGCCAAGGGGAAGCTTCCTGATGGGGAATTCCGCTCACATTGCTAATAAATCCATCAAAAAAGCCACCATCCCTACGCTAGTACTAACTAACAGGTTCAAAGGGTCTGAACATATTGTTCACTCTCAGCCAATCGGCTCCCCCTGTGGACTAGAAATCATTCACTTTTTTTGCTATTGATATTGTAGCCTAGTTTTCTCTTTTTAGCAAACGTTCTTCCTTACAGGATTGAGTCAAGTATTTGTGGGAGATTTTTAAAGTCCCTTATTTTGTATTGTTTTAATTCCAAATTTGACAACGGTTTCAGATTTATATCTTTCCATCTGTTTCCGCTTTTTTACTTTTTTAAATTC
>NZ_JBCPXV010000004.1:0-124216 GCF_039581225.1 Ornithinibacillus proteolyticus
CCAACCTGTAAATAAATTGAATTACTTTCAATTTTTAACTATCTATAAGGTGTGTCAACTAACTAGTGTTTATAAAATATTGAGAATACGCGAGTATTTGGAAGAAAAATTAACTTTATTGAGGGAGGAGGGAGTAGTAATCAGGTTATATGGACAATTAAACCAGATGAGGCAAGATAGTCTCTAATAGAAAATCTAATTTGTGAAGGAGCTTCATAACCTTAGACTTAACCAATTAGCAGCTTGGAGGATATGCCATATGAAATGGCTTAAAAAGATTAAGGGAAATGAAGATGGCAGGGTCACAATTGAATTTTTAGGTATTGTCCCAATAGCTTTATTATTAGTGATCATTTGGCAATTTAATGTTGGGGTCAATGCAACGTGTTTCATTGAAAAAAGGTTTTACTAATGAATTAAAACAGAGGTGTTCGCTAATGAAAAAGCTACTATTAATTTTGATGTTCATGATGTCAACTATGTTATTGCTAACAGCATGTAGTAATGAGGAATTAAATGATAATCAGCAAGATAAGAACGAAACAAATGGTGATGCAAGTCCAGGTGATAAATCGTCAAATGGCCGTTTCAGTAGTGAGGTAGAAGACCAATTGGATTTAACTGTAGGTGATACGGGTGTGTTTCATACAACCCTAGGTAGATACGAAATGACGTTAAATAGTGCAAAGTTGCTAGGTACTGAACTTGACGGAGAAGAAACATTACTAGATGAATTAATTTTACTAGAAATTACTGTTAAAAATATAGGCGAAAATGAAATTCTTATTGAAGAAGTTATGGAATCAATGGGAGTTTCAGATAAAAAGAATGGTTCTAACTACTATGATGGAGCGGAGGATTTTGAGAGTATAGAAAAGTTTACTGGTACACTGGCTCCAGGTGAAGAAAAAACAGGAGAGTTTATTACGGATGTTTATGCTGGTGATGAATATTATTTTAAAAAGGATAGTGGTAATGTAGGAGCGGGGAGTAGTAATCAGGTTATGTGGACAATTAAACCAGATGAGGCAAGATAGGCTCTAATAGAAAATCTAAATTGTGTATGTTAGCTGTATAGTCATTTGGATGAATGACTATACAGCAGTACATAATCCATTGTTTTTATGCTAGTTCAAAGCTTTACTCAAAAATCTAATAGATAGGGTGTTAAGTAGCGGATGAAAATAAAAATGTTAACCTTGTTTTCCTTGTTGGCAATCATTTTAGGGTTGTTAGTGGCATGTGGAAGTGCAAGTGTACCTGTTCCAAAAGAGTTAATTGAAAATGCAGACACTAATCCTATTGAAATCAAAGATCAATATGAATTATCTATTGGGGATACTGGCTATACAGTAGAATTTGGCAATAAGAATATCCTAGAAATCACGTTAAATTCGGTGGAAGTGGTAGATGAAATTGAAGGTGATGCAGCTGCCAATAATGCGAATCCTGAACGAGTGTATGTTGTCGCAAACTTTACTGTTAAAAACCATGGTGAAATTGGGATTTCTAAGTCTAGACTCGAGTACCCAGTACTAGTTGATGGGAATAACTTAGCTCAAATCCAGAATAATCAAGTTACCCATCGAAATGATTTAATCGGTGTTGGAAATAGAATAAAAATCTTTGAAGATGCATTCTTTGATTTAGGTCCGATTGAACCGGGAGAAGAATTAACCGGAAACATGCTTATAAACACAGATAGACGTGCGGATAGCTATATTCTGTATTTCGGATATAATCGGGATTATTTAAATAAACTGACTTGGCATTTTACTGCAGAAGAAGCAGAATAGTTGAGTTTTAGAAGTAATACGTTATCCATTATTTAATACAAGGTGCGATGTAAAAGCTTGGCTACTCAGGTGGAAGAATTTTATAAAATCATTCCCTATTCTCGAGATAAGGAAATTACTGTTTCTAAATTAATTTTGGAATGAATAGAATGAAATGGTAGTGAAAAAGAAGGTGGATCCATATGAAAAAAACAAAGTGGTTAAGTCTAATTTTACTTACAATCTCTTTATTACTAGCAGCATGTAGTGATACGAAAGATAGTAAGGAAGAATCTGAGGAAACGAATTCTGCTAATAACTCGATAGAAGATAATTCCGAAATAGATGATGATACTGAAACTCAACCAAATGACGCTAATGACGCTAATGAGGTGGAAGACCAGCTGAATTTAGGAATTGGTGATACGGGAACGTTTGATACTACGTTAGGAACGTATGAAGTTACATTAGTATCAGCAAAACTAGAGGATGACATTGATGGCCAATCTTCAGAGTTAGATAGATTCATCGTATTAGATCTTACTGTTAAAAACACAAGTGGGGGAGAACAGAAAGTAGAAGATTTGCTATATTCACTTGAAGTAACAGATTATCTTGATGGAAGTGGTTTCTCAGATGCATCGGAGCATGTTGATAGTATCGAAAAAATGTCTGGAGTTATAGCACCGGGAGAAGAAACGTCAGGTCAACTGGTTACATTTGTTTATAATGCTGATGAGTATTATTTTCGAAAAGACCCAGGTAATATTGCAGGAGGAAGTAGTAATCAAGTGATATGGACGATTAAGGCTGATGAAGTATAATAGTTTTGAAGACTCCCACCTCAAGAAATGAAAAAAGAGCAGGTGGGAGATGAATCGCCATCTCGATTGTTCGACTATTCAAATGCTTACATTCTTTCTTGTTTTCCCCTGAAAGGACCTATCCACTTACAAAATATGGTATAATAGAGGTATCGTGATACTGAAAGAGGTGCAAGCAACGTTCGTCAAAAAGCCTATAAATTCCGTATCTATCCAACGATAGAACCGAAAAGACAGATTGCGAAAACTATTGGCTGTTCTCGTTTTGTTTTTAACGATTTTTTAGCAAAATGGAACGACACCTACAAACAGGAAAAGGACTAACGTATAACGCTTGTACTGCTCAACTACCTCAATTGAAAAATAGAATTAAGCTGGTTAAATGAAGTAGACAGCATCGCAGTCCAATCTTCCCTCCGAAATCTCTCCGATGCCTTCTCCAGATTCTTCCAAAAGCAAAACAAACCCCCTTGATTCAATTCCAAAAAGCATCCGGTTCAATCCTACACAACATAGTAAAAAGGTACGTTTTCTTTTTTCTTTATGAATTTTAAAATGCCCCTTGACCTTAACGTTACGTAAAGGTTTATGATTTGATTGTCGGGAGGGTAATCATTATGGAGTACACAGTAAATAAACTTGCCCGTATTTCTGGAGTAAGCGGCCGCACGCTCCGTTATTATGATCAGATTGGATTATTGAAGCCGGCAAGAATTAATTCATCTGGCTATCGTATTTATGGGCAAGAAGAAGTAGATCTACTTCAGCAAATTTTGTTTTACAGAGAGTTAGATGTAAGTCTAGAGGATATTATGGAAATCATCCAACAACCAGATTTCAATCGAAAAGAAGCACTGAAGAATCATCATGAGAAATTAAAGCAAAAGAGAGCCCGCCTTGACCAGGTTATGGCAACCGTCGAAAAAACAATTGCCAGTATGGAAGGAGGACTACCCATGCAGGATAATGAAAAATTCGCTGGATTAAAAGAAAAGTTGATGGAAGAGAATGAAAAGAAATATGGCAAAGAAATCCGTGAAAAATACGGGAATGATATCGTTGAGGCAAGTAATACAAAATTAAGAGGGATGACACAAGGGGATTATCAAGCAATGACAGAGCTTGGTGAAGAAATAATGAATTTATTAAAAGAAGCTTATAAAACGGGCGATCCAGCATCAGAAAAAGCACAACAACTAGCTGAGAAACATAAGCAATGGCTACTGTATTCATGGACGAATTATTCCAAAGAAGCACATGCGGGCCTAGCTGAAATGTATGTGGCAGATGAACGGTTTACTGCTTATTATGACACTGCTATAAAAGGCGGTACACAATTTTTACGAGACGCTATTATGATTTATTTAGATAGCTAATTAGAACATACCATGCGTCAACGTACTTGGTGCATGGTATGTTTGTAATCTAGGTTAACTAATTCCATAGTTCCTTTTTATATCGCTTTCCACTCCTAAATAGTAGTTGAATAGCATATATGAGCATAATAAGAGGATTGGTCAAAAGTTAAGGAATAATTCCAAACAAAAAAAACATCTTAGTAATAGGAGGTGCTAAGATGGGAAAAGACCGCCAAGAAAAAAAGTTAAAGAAAAGTAAGCGTGTAGAATCTGATCGTGATGTAGGATTGCGTTACAAGGGTTCAACCATTATGTCTAGTCCTGAAGAAGCGATGGAATTAAATGATGGGAAGAAGTAGTAGGAAACAAAGGGAAGTCTCTGTGTTAGAGATATTCCCTTTTTTGTTTTTATAAACTTTTTGGAAAGAATAAACTAAACGTAAAAAATATGATGCTTGCACTAATAGTTATGATAAGTATCGAATATGATGTCTAAGGAATGAATTAATATGATTCTAATCAAATTTTAATTTAACTGTTATTTTTCTTTAAGGATTTATGGCTATATTAAAGAAGAGACAATTACTATTCTCTGCAATTGAATTTACACATAAGACACTTAACACATAGACATAACAAACAATTAACGTACAGATGAATTTAACGATAATGTAGATTGGTAGGAGGAAAATATGGAACAAGCTACTTTCCCAAATTTAATCACAGAGCTTCAAGCAATTGAACTTGCAGAAAGTGTTATAGAAGGCACCGTTGTTCAAATGGTACTAGATGTAAATAAGGGCATCTATATATACGAGCTAGAATTAAAAACAAAGAATGGAAACACTGCAATTGAATTAAATGCTATTACCGGTGAAGTAATACGATCACTAGATTCAAGGTAGGAATAGTAACAATGAGTTCTTACTGATAGATAAAGGTATCATGAAGATTTTTTAGCAGATTGGAACGTATGAAAACTATCCTCCCTGTATAAGAAAAAACACATCCGCTCTTCTTTTAGCGAATGTGTTTTTTCTTATGGTGGAAATTTGCGGGTAATAACTTTTCGAATATCATGCTAGCACTTATAATGAAGGAAAAGTCTGTCAAATGTATTCTTTCATGTATTACCGAATGTAGCTTAAAGGATAAGGGAAGTACCGAATAAGTTATAAAAATGGGCAAGTTCATTGGTAGTACTTACAACCATATCATTTCTAGTAATCATGAATATAGTTAAAATGAAGGATATTTTTTACTCGCTTGTGTACCTTGTAACCGTACAAGTACTAGTCAAAAATCACTGCTTTATGGACTATAGAAGCTGTTCAGTAATTATCATCATCAAGTCCGATAGATAACTTTAGATAAAGGAGCAAATAAATGGGATATGTAGAGGATTTGAGGGAAATAGTAGGCCATAGACCGTTAATCTTTGTTGGTGCTGTGGCAATCATTACGAATACTGAAGGGAGTATTCTACTGCAACAACGCAGGTTTCCAAACGGAGTCTGGGGAATTCCTGGAGGGTTAATGGAACTTGGTGAATCAACGGAAGATGTAGCAAGAAGAGAAGTTAAGGAAGAAACCGGACTGACCATTGGTAGGCTTCACTTAATTAATGTGTATTCTGGCGAGGACCATTTTATTATTGCTGAAAATGGAGATCAATTTTACGTTGTGACAGTTGCTTATTATACCAATGAATATGAAGGTGAAATACAGGTGGACGAAGCAGAATCAATAACGTTTGAATTCTTTCCACCAACAGAATTGCCAGAAAGAATGGTCGGAAGTCATCGAGAGATTATTCGGGAATATCTAAACAAGCATAGGGGGAGAGTCTGATGTACTATGACTCTCCTTAATCCATACAACTCCTGCTTTGTTTCTTTTAAACCTTAATAGAGAGTGAAATCTGACTAAAGTCCTGTTTTTTAGAGGGGACTTTTGCCCCTTGAAGCAATTAGAACAAAGGGTATACTCGGTAAAGTAACGGAAGGAGGGAGAATGATGAATGAATTAGTAATTTACCCTAAAAAAGGGAAGATGATCTTATATGGAATCGGTTGCTTTATTTTTGTAGCTATTGGGGCAATACTTTTTTTGATAGGACTAATTGATAACGGGAGTGATCGTCTAAAGTTTCTTCTTATCGGTGGAGTTGCTTTTGTCTTCTTTGGCCTTTGTATGGTTTATTGGGTGAAAACAATGGCAAAAAGGAAACCAGCTATTATCATTAATCATGAAGGAATAACAGATCAATCTACATATATTGCGGCTGGATTAATTAGATGGGAAGAGATAGAAGATATTGATTTCATTCAATTTGGTGGCCAAACATACCTCGGGATTTTTACAAAAGATCCTGATTTAATTGTTAATCGAAGTAGCTCTATTAAGAGAATGTTAAATCGGATGAATAAGGGCATATTACCTTCTCAAGTTAATATTCCGGTGAAAATATTGGATTGTTCTGTTGAAGAGCTTATTGATAGGATAAATAAAGAGTGGGAAAATCAAATGAGTCAACAAGAACCATTCACAAAATAATAATCGGGATAGTAGTATCCCGATTATTTATCCGAAAATCTCACCGCCATTGACATGTAACACCTGACCAGTTACAAAACGTGAATCATCTGAGGCAAGATAAACAAAGGTTGGTGCTACTTCAAAAGGCTGAGCTTGACGGTCCATTAGGTTATTCACTTGTGTTACTTCATCCGCTGAGAAGCTTGCTGGGATTAACGGAGTCCAAATTCTACCAGGAGCAATGGCATTAACGCGAATTCCTTTATCTGCTAAATTTCTTGCAAGTGCGCGGGTGAAGCCAATGTTTGCTCCTTTTGTTGCGGTATAATCGATTAATTGATCGTTGCCAAAAAACGTCACAACAGAGGCGGTATTTATAATGGAACTACCTGCCTTCAAGTATTTTAATGCTTCACGAGTAGTATAAAAGTGAGAATATATATTGACTTTAAATGTTTCATCGAATTGTTCATCGGATATATCTAATAAACTTAATTGTTGAAACTGGATGCCAACATGATTACAAAGGATATGCAGTTCGCCGAATGTTTCCAATGTCTGTTTGACAATATCAATACATTGTTGTTTTTCCCTGAGATCACCAGGTAAAAGCAGACATTGTCTACCAAACGCTTCTACTCTATTCTTAGTTCTATTGGCATCCTCGTGCTCATCCAAATAGGAAATCGCTACGTCAGCGCCTTCCTTAGCAAAAGCAATAGCGGCAGCAGCTCCCATACCACTGTCACCACCAGTGATTAAAGCGACTTTTCCTTTTAATTTTCCACTACCTTTGTAATTGGGATTCTCAATGATTGGTTGTGGCACCATGAGACTTTCGATTCCAGGCTGACGGTATTGCCGTTGTTCGGGTACTGTTATCGGAACTTCTTGGTATTTGGTGATTTTTCCATAGTTTGGATACATTGGATAGGATTGATTCTTAGAGTTATCTTTTGACATACGAACGATTCCTCCTTCATGTTAATAATTACTCTATTCGATATGGGCGAATGGTGTGCCTGGTTGAGTAGTACAGTCTCATTTATGCACGATGTCGAATAAAATAGCTAGAAATTAAGAATGGGAGGCTTCGGTGTCATGAATTATTACTATAATCCAGAGGTTCAACTGCTGTTATTGAATCAATCCGATAGGAAGGTAACTGTATCATATTTGCCTGGAATCCAATTTCGTTTGCCGTTGACAGCAAACAGACCACCATTTTTTAAGCATCCAAGATATGAACCGTATTATACGGTTATTTAATATCCGTGCTAGGGAATTTGGTTTAAGGTTCCCTAGCACGTTTCTACATAAAAGGCGTATTAGGTTATCGTTTGACGAATGATGTTTAATTTTGATAGATTAAGGGAATACTTTATTCGTAATCTGTAAATAGATTACTAGATTAAAATAGGTTGAGGGTGAAAATATGTTAGATTGGATAGATGATATTAATTGGACAGACTTATTACTTCAAGTTGGAAATATTGCAATTCGAGTAATTGCTATTGTCATTTTGTATTTTATTGTGAAGTCTATAGGGACTCGTGCAATAAGGAAGGTATTTAATCGGAAACAAGAAGAAATGACTTTGGGTAGAGCGAAGACATTAGAATCTATTACACAAAATATATTTACATATTTCTTATTGTTTATTTTTGCTGGATTTATTTTTTCTATCTTTCAATTTGATATTACTACGTTATTAGCGGGTGCCGGTATTGTGGGTCTAGCCATCGGTTTCGGTGCACAAGGCCTAGTCAGTGATGTAGTTACTGGTTTCTTTATTTTATTGGAGCAACAAATTGATGTTGGAGATTATGTGACAGTAGCAGGGAAAGATGGAGTAGTTGAGGAGGTTGGTCTCCGTACTACGAAATTAAGAGGAATGGATGGTACATTACACTTTGTACCTAACCGTGAAATTACGAATGTTAGTAATCATTCCCGAGGAAATATGCGTGCGCTTGTCGATATAGGTATTTCCTATGATGATGATATTGATAAAGCGACACAAATTTTGCAGCAAGTATGTGAGCGGATTGCAGCAGAGGATGAGAACATCGTCGAAGGCCCAGATGTGATTGGTGTACAAGCTTTTGGTGCATCTGAGGTAGTACTTCGTGTGATTGGTAAAACAAAGAATGGAGAACAGTGGGCAGTCGAGCGGAATTTACGTAAAGCCATTAAAGAAGCGTTTGATCAAAACGGTATAGAAATACCTTTCCCACATCAAGTCCATATCAATAAGAATGCCTAAATATGAAGAGTAGCCAAGTAATGTTGGTTACTCTTTTTTAAATAGGATAAATGTATGAGAATCCTATCTTCTATACAAAAACTTCCTTTCCTTTATTAAGAGGGGTATAGTAATAATCAAGAACTAACGTCATAAGAGGTGAAGAAAGCGTGAAGACAGAAAAGCTATATTATCAAGATCCATATTTGGGACGATTTACAGCAAGCATTTTACATAATGGGAATGATGAACAAGGGAAATTTTATGTTGTGTTAGACCAAACAGCATTTTATCCTACAGGTGGTGGACAACCTCATGATACAGGTACACTAAATGATATAGAGGTCTATGATGTAGTGGAAATAAATGGAGAAATTCGTCATTACCTAAATGGAACACTGGACAAGGGTCAGGAGTGTGTGGGTGAAATTGATTGGGAGAGACGTCTAGATCACATGCAACAGCATGCGGGTCAACACATTCTTTCCGCTGCATTTGAAGAGGAATATGGATATAAAACAGTTAGCTTTCACCTAGGTAAGGAACTTTGCTCGATTGATTTAGCAACGGACCACCTTACGAAAGAAGAGGCGTTAGCAGTGGAGAATATCGCTAATATCATCATTATAGAAAATCGACCAATTGAAACAAGATGGGTAACGAAGGATGAATTAATCCATTATCGTTTGAGAAAAGAAGTATCTGTAAAGCATAATATTCGACTAGTCATCATTCCGGACTTTGATTATAACGGTTGTGGTGGAACACATCCTAATTCAACCGGCCAAGTAGGGTCAATTGAAATTTTACATTGGGAAAAGCATAAAAAACATACCCGTTTATATTTTGTCTGTGGAAAAAGAGTACGTCATCAATTACATGAAAAGCACCAAGTTATTCAAGATTTAACAGCAATACTAAGTACACCTCAAGAACAGTTGATAGAAGCTACAAAACGAGTAATAGAACAAACAAGGGAACTTGAAAATACAGTTAAAGATTTAAAGCTACAACTAATCGATTATGAAGCTGCTTCTTTAATGGAAAAGTATACCAATCAGAATGGTTTCCGATTAATTGAGCTGGTATTTGAAAATAGGACTATGCCAGAGCTTCAACAATTAGCTAAAAATATTACTGCTAAGTCAACTAATACAATAGTATGTTTTGTTAACGAAACAATTGATAATCTTCAAATCGTTTGTGCTTGCGGCTCTGATGTACCTATGAAAATGAACCAAGTGCTAAAGCAAGTATTACCTCGGATTAATGGTAAAGGTGGAGGAACAGATACAATTGCACAAGGTGGTGGAGAAAAGCTAGTTACTAGTAAAGAACTAATGGCTGAGTTAGTGAAAGAGTTAGATTAATGTAATACCTACTATTTGCAAAGGTGCCAACTGTATGTGGCACCTTTTTTGGGATAAATTGTATTGGGCTTTCTGAATGGAGAGAGGGAGGTAACGGATTGTCCTCGTCTGTGCCCAAAATGTGGAAGAACCGTCGACCAAGGTAACAGAGAGCCACCCTCAGTGCCCTAAATGAGGAGGAATCGCCGATCAAGGTAACAGAGAGCCATCCTCAGTGCGCTAAATGAAGAATAATCGTTGACCAAGGTAACAGAGAGCCATCCTCAGTGCCCTAAATGAGGAAGAACCGTCGGCCAAGGTAACAGAGAGCCATCCTCAGTGCCCTAAATGAGGAGTAATCGTCGATCAAGGTAACAGAGAGCCATCCTCAGTGCCCAAAAAGAGGAGGAACCGTCGCCCGAGGTAACAGAGAGCCATCCTCAGTGCCCTAAACGAGGAGTAATCGTCGGCCAAGGTAACAGAGAGGCCTCGTCAGTGCCCAAAAAGAGGAAGAACCGCCGATCAAGGTAACAGAGAACCCCCGTCTGTTCCCTAAATAGGGAAGAACTACAAAAAAGGTAATGTAAAATACCTAACATTCCCCCTGCAATATACCCCCATTACATAATTTTCATTATATTGTTCTGACAAGCATTCATGATTTATCTGGCTCTCGAATAGGATGTACTAATAAGCGTACAAGAATCTTATTTGGCGGGAGAGGTAAGTAGTGGTGCAATTTATATTAGAAATCTTTACAAGTAAGGAAAAGGCGGAAGCAATATTGTCAAGTCCCCTAATAGAGCTGATATTTTTGATGCTTATACTAGGGTTTATTATTTCTGTTTTAGTTCATTTCATTGTATTTAATAAACTTAAAAAGCTACGAAATTACTTTAAAGAAACAAACAGGATGGATATTGAACCACTGGCATCATTTTACCAAGAGTTTGAAAGAAGGAGTCAAATTGAATCTGTTGCACGAGAGACGTTTGTCCAGGAAAGGTTTTCAAGCTGGAGAATTTTTGGAATTCCTGTCGTGAATTTAATTAAAATGATACAAATGACAATTTCGGTGTTTATATTACTTGGTGTTCTTGGAACGTTTATTGGTCTAACTATTTCACTTGGAACCATTAATGCTACAGGAGAACAACTAGTTGAAAATATTGCAGCTGTATTAGCAGGAATTGACGTTGCCTTTTACACGAGTATTGCAGGTATGGGATTTTCTTTAATTATGACGATTTTGGTAAAAGCGTTTAATACAGAGCATATGCTTACCGACATTATGCTGAAAGTAGAATCAAGTCTAGAAGGTAATGATGAAAATAGCATGGGGCGTTTGATTCAAGTCTCAGAAATGATTAATCAGTCCATCGTTCAATTGCAAGAATCGAATCAACAATCTCTAGGTAATATTGAACGAGCTTTTGAAGGATTTCAAGAATATACAACTGGATTACAACAATCAGCAAAGGATTTAGCAGCCTTCAATGATGGATTATCAAAGAATCTAGGAGAATTTCATCAACTTTTTAATCAGATGAAAGAGGTAACAGTTGGATTTAGTGAAGGGACTGCTCGATTAAACGCGAACTTTGATTCACTATTTGCTTACTTTAATAAAGTAGAGGAAAAGAATGAGCGTATTGTTAAAACGGTTGAGGGGACATATGAACAAATTAAAGAAGCGTCTGATACGCAAAAAGAATCCTTACTTCATATGAAAAATGTCGTATCTGATTTGAAGGACTTCACATCATCAATCTTACAAGGACAAAAAACAGTAGGGGATTCGATCGGTCAAATTGTAAATCAAAGTAATCAATTAGTTAAACGGATGGATAGTCATAATAAAGAGTTTAAACAAATTTTCGGAAATGATTTATCGTCTAGATTGGCAGGGATTACAACTTATTTAGGGGAGCTTTCAAGAGAATTCGATCGACTAGGGGAATCGATTTCTGGCCTGCCAGAAGCACTAGATGTCATTAATCATACACAAGCAGAATATAAACAACTTTTGACGGATCGGTTTGAGGAACTGAAGCATTTTAATCGAACCTTTAGTAATCATTTGAAAGAGCATACGACAGAATCGGTAGCATTTGAAAGGAATCTACGTGAAGTAACGAAAACATTTGAACAAGTGAGTATGAAAAATAACCAACTGATGCAGGAAATCGATTCGAAAATATCTCAGATGAACCAATCCTATAATCACCGAGAGAACCAAATGGAAGCGAGTGTAACAGTTTTAAAGGATGCTCTTACTAACTATATCAACAACTTTGAAGGCTCATTTGGTAATCGTATAGATCAGGTAGTTCGGAGCATATCACACTCCATGGATAATACAAATGAACATATTAAACGTGAATTTATGGAAATCCGCAGATTAAATGAGCAAATACAACAAACGAATGCACAGAATTTACAACACATTCTACAAGAATTAGGGAGAGAGATGCAAGCATTAATTAGGCAACTTAGTGTTGTCAGTCAACAAGGGCCTTCCAGACCTCCGGGAATAGGAATGAATCAAAATGGATACTAAATACCAGCGATTATTTAAGCGAGAAAATGATGAGGGGCAGTTTTGGCCATCCTTCACGGATGTACTGACGATTATTTTGTTATGCTTTATCTTAATTTTCATTGTCATGATGGTCATCAAATCATTACAAATTGAAGAGATGAAGCGGACAATTGATCAAATCATGGGAGTTAGAGTACATTTAGTGAATGAGCTTAAGGCTGAATTTAACGATTCTACTACAGGAATCACAGTGGATGATAAAACCGGTGCCATTTTATTTGATACGGATATTCTGTTTGAATTTGATCGAGCGGATTTAAAGCCCGAGTCGTATCAATTCCTAGACGAGTTTGTGCCAAAGTATCTAGATGTGTTGTTAGAAAGTGGTTATGAAGATTATGTGGCTGAAATTATTATTGAAGGGCATACAGACCGAAGTGGTGGATATCTATACAACTTAGAGCTTGCCCAGGACAGAGCATTTAGTGTTGCCTCCTATATATTAGGAGAAGAATTTCCCTATAAAAACATCCAAGAACATTTGGAACAAAAATTAACGGTCAATAGTAAATCCTATTCAGATTACCGAACCGATGAAAATGGCGAATATAGTGCAGAAGAATCGAGACGGGTAGAATTTAAGTTTCGTTTAAAGGATGAAGAAATATTGAACCGCACAAGAGAGATACTAGGTGAGTAACAAGTTACTGAAGTAGAATGTATCCTCTTTATTTCTTAGGATCATAGCATATTTCTAAATTTGCTGTTCCATACTATAAGAAAAAGGAGGATAAGGCAATGGCGAAGAAGACAAAGAAAAATCGTCCTGATCAAAAAAATAAACAAGGCTTCGACTCCAGTGTTCAAGACACAGAATTCTCTACAGAGTTTGGTAGTGCCAAAGCTAATCAAGCACATAAAGCTAAGGCCAAAAAAGCAAGGCAAAATAAACAAGGATAAAATGACATAGTAAGGAGAATTCCTCATGACTGATTCAAAGAGAGAAAAAGATAGACAATGGCAAGCAAGAAAGAACGCTAAAAATCCGCATGGTAAGATAAAATCTATGGACCAGTTAGCAGATGAAGCAATGAAAAATGAAAAAAGATCATAATATAAATAAGAAGCTAAGGAGTATCAGGATGAAGAAGCATTCACATGATCAAATAATTAAAGAGCTAAATGAGCTATTAAATGAGGATGTCACCAACGCTTTTGAAGAACAGCTAAAAGATGCTGGAGAACATGGAATACCGAGCTTTATTATTTCCAATCAGGAAGGAAAGGAAATCGAAGTTGCGGTGGAATGGGATAAAGAAGCAGATCAACTTTATTATAAGATTCTAAAGGATTAAGGAGAATCTACCTTTTATTAAAAAAGTCATACGAGCGACCCATTCTAGTAGTACCCAATTGGAGATCCTGATGTGCTATATGTATCTATTGATGAGACTATAAAAGGAAGTCTAAAAGGCCAAAAAAATGGCAATGAAACGTGATTACTTCTCTTGGTCTACGGATTATCTAAATAAAGCTCGCTGTTGGGCTGTGAAATAATTCTGATTTAAGGTAACTATCTATAATACAAAAAACAGACAGCCTCTTGCAATCGTTATTTTTCGAGAACTGTCTGTTTTTAGTTACTTTTTAAAGATAGTATTGACGATCGATGTGATGGCACCATCACCAGTGACATTACACGCTGTTCCTAGACTGTCTTGGGCAAGATATAGGGCTATCATTAACGATATCATTGCTTGATTAAAACCAAGCATAGTTTCTAAGAGTCCAATAGCTGCCATAACAGCTCCACCAGGAACACCAGGTGCTGCCACCATTGTAATTCCTAACATTAAAATAAATGGAAGGTAGGACTGCATAGTAGCTGGTTCACCATTAAGAAATAATACTGCTAGTGAACAACTAATAAGTGTAATAGTACTACCAGATAAATGGATATTAGCATATAAAGGAATAGTAAAATCCGCAATGGATTCCTTTACACCTAAGGATTTCGTTTGCTTTAAGGTTACTGGTATTGTTGCAGCTGAAGACTGTGTACCTAAAGCAGTAAAATAGGCTGGTGACATTTTTTTTAACATTACGAAAGGATTTTGACGACTTAGCGTACCCGCAATAGAATATTGGAACACTAGGTATAATAGATGCAGAATAAGAATCATCAGCATTACTTTTGCAAAAACAGTAATAATGGTTGCCACTTGTCCTGTATACGTCATATTTGCAAAGATCCCTAAGATGTGAAAAGGAAGTAATGGAATAATTACTTTTTCGATTACTAATTGAACAATAGCACGTAGGTCTAAAAAGATACCAAGTAATTTTTCACTGTGAAGAGAAGCTAGCCCAATTCCTAGCACAAACGAAATAATTAACGCAGTTACAACCTCGAACGGTGGTGTCATAGGAACGGTAAAGAAAGGCTCTGTTAATCCTTCTGTTGGATCTGTCAACGATTGTAGGGATTGTCCATTTAGTAAAGAAGGATAAAGCGACTTCGCTACGAGAAAAGCAATAATTCCAGCTAAAATAGTAGATGCATAAGCAAAGAAAGCACTTATACCGAGAAGTTTTCCAGCTCCACGGCCAATTTCCCCTATTCCTGGTGTAATAAATCCTAAAATAATGAATGGGATAATAAAGCTAATAAAATTACCAAAGATGCTATTAAAAGTAGCAAGCAGCTGAATAAACCACTCATTGACAAATGAACCAATAATAATCCCTACTATAATGGCAATAATAATTTTAGTTAGTAATCCGAAATTCTTCAAGATTCCCCCTCTTTTCTAAGTATGATTAAATATCTGTATTTTACTATATAATCGTAGGAAATTTAAGAGAAAATGTATTCTGAAAGTTGAAAGGGATTACGTTATATGGATGAGGGGTAGTCCAATTGCGTTTCGGACTACCCACTTACATTATTGCCTATTCTTAGGATAGCGTTCCTTCCCCTTCATATCATTTAATTCTTCTTTACTTTTATTTTTTTTCTTCTTCTTCTTATTTTTAGCCATGTTAATCCCTCCTTATAGCTTAGTTTGAACGATTCATTTAATTTAATGTAAGTATAAATAGTGGTTACTTGGGTTCTGCTAGCCATTTACGTATCACTTTCTTATATTTAGAGAACGTATTTTTGTTGGATTTTATTGGGGCATCCACGGGATCCTGTATACCATTTACTAGTAATGAAATGTTGAAAAGATGGCCAGGCTTATCAATTAAATAAGAACCAATTTTAAATAAATCAGCTTTATCAAACAAGTCATTTAGGCGGAGGTTAATTTGTCTAAAGGCTTCCATATCTACATCTCTTGTATAGCCGATGTTAATAATTAACTGCTTTGCTTCGGTAAAATCTTTTGGCAGATAGGGAGTTGAAATTAGGTATTTAAGTGGTTCATCAAAACTTCTGCCTTCAATCGTATGTATAAAAAGGGGGCCATGGTTTCGGGAAATAAAAGCTTTAATATCATGATAATCGATATTCACCTTTCCTGTATCCTCTACCATGTCCCGTATAGTACCGATTGCTCTCTCTTCAATTGCATCAAAGGCTTGATGTGCCTCGTGGATAGGAATCGTAGGATCTATTGTTTCCATTAGTTCATCACTGTGGAAGAAGATGATAGCATCACAATAATCTTTCATGATGAAGTATTGTTCGCGGGCAGTCATTTTTCTACGTTTTCCTTCAAACCGAAATGGGAAGCGGAAGAGACCGATAAGTAATGGTTTACTCTTTTTTAAATTTTGTAGTTTATGCCCTAATGTCTCCGTCTCGCCGGGATTACCACCAATAAAACGATAAAAGCAGATATTATCTTCCTGAAATTCTGCAATAGTCGCTTGTTTTTGCTCCGAAACGTCCGTTTTCCTCTTAAATGGTTCAAAAATTCTCTCCATGTCGCCTCTCCCAACTCTATTATTTCATTATTTTCACCATAATATCAGATAAATCTAGTAAAGTTTGTCGTTTTCTGTTAAGAATAAAGACTTATTTTGTTGAAATAAGAAGTAAGTAAAAGTAGCAATAGATAATTGTTCTAATATTACTATTTTAAAGTAAGACCTATACAGCAGTGAAAAATAGGTGTAAGATTAGCATGATAGAAATACTTACCTAGGTAAGTAATGGAGGTCCGTGATGAAAAACCGTGATATCATTCATTTATTCAATCAACGTGTTCGTTTTATAAATAAACAATTGAATGATCGATTACAGTCACATGATTTATACCATGCTCAATGGTCGATTATGTACTACTTGTACGAGAATGGTCCCAAAACGCAAACAGAGATCACAAACTATTTTCATGTGAATCCACCTACGATTACTAGAACAGTTAAGCGAATGGAGGAAAATGGCTGGGTCAATCGAGTAGTAGGAAAAGACAGACGACAGCATTATATTGAATTAACAAATGACGCAATGGAGCGATATAAGGAAATTGAAAAGATCGTAGCGGACCACGAGGCGGAGATTCTTTCCCAATTGTCGGAAGAAGAAAAGGAATTATTTCATAACATATTACTGAAACTAGGATAAGGAGAAATTATTACAGCATGCATAATCATAAAGCTAAGATTTGGACAAAAGATTTTATAAACATTTCATTGACACAATTTATCGTATTTATAGGTTTTTACACATTGCTTACTACGCTTCCTTTGTATGTGTTGAATGATTTAGGTGGTTCGGAAGCAGAAGGTGGACTTGTTGTAACGATTATGTTAATTGCAGCGATTGCCATGAGACCTATATCAGGTAATCTTTTAGATAAATTTGGTAAGAAAAAGACGTTATTATGGAGCACGGGCTTGTTTACAGGTACCATGTTTTTTTATTTTTTTATAGATAGTTTCATAGGATTAATGATTTTAAGATTTATTCATGGTCTTTCTTTTGGGGTTGTGACAACTGCTGCTAGTGCAATTGCGGCAGACATCGTGCCAAATGAAAGAAAGGGTGCTGGTTTAGGGTATTTTGCAATGGCTACTAATATTGCAATGGTCGTTGGGCCTTTTATCGGTTTAACGCTTATCCAGTTTATATCGTATGAGGTACTATTTGTCTTGATCAGTATTATTGCTGTGGTAGGTGTTATTTGTGCCATGCAAGTAAACGTTCCACAGGAAATATATAAAATCAGAGATCGGAAAGATAAGAAATTTACGTTAGATGCCCTAATTGAGGTCAAAGCGCTCTCGATTGCGGCTATTAGTTTGCTAGTTGGATTGGCATACTCTAGTATTCTTTCCTATGTCAGTGTCTTTGCTGATGCGAATGGATTATCTCATGTAGCAAATTATTTCTTTGTTGTTTTTGCTGCTGTTATGATCCTAGCTCGGCCGTCATTTGGACAATTATTTGATGTGAAAGGACCAAAATATGTTATTGTTCCATCCTTAGTCATATTTAGTGTTGGATTATTCATGTTAAGTTATGTGGAATCAGCTTGGATGTTTTTAATAACAGCGGGGATTATTGGTCTTGGAAGTGGGTCTTTGCTACCGAGCTTCCAAACGATGTGTATTCAAGCTGGTGGTCCAGGGAGAAGCGGGCATGCTACGGCTACATTTTATATTTTTTGGGATATAGGAATCGCAACAGGTTCTTATGTACTTGGAATGATTGTAGCGAGATATAATTTTCACATAATGTATATTGCTTGTGCTGTATTACTTATAGTGGTTATAGCGTTATTTATGATCCAGCAAACCAAACATGATAGACGTATTGAAGTAGAACAATCTACCGCTACTCAAAATTGACAATAGCTTGGTTTCAGCCTTTAGACCGAAAACCCCTACTGATAAAGTAGGGATTTTTTATGGTTATAAATCAGTCGCTGTTCCGAGTTTAAAAAACGTCAGAGTGTGTATGATAGAAGTATGAAAACTAAGGAGGAATTCAAATGAATTATGATATAAATAGACTTCTAGCGGAAGGAAGAATAAAAGAAATGAGGGATTATGCTTTACAAAATAATTTAGTTGTAAAACATAAAAAAATAAAACAACTAAATTCACAAGTGAAATCCCTTAATAAAGAGGTAGTATAGAAGCAATCTCCAATAGTTAGATAGGTATTCCCTCGGAAGTGTAAACCTCCGGGGAGGAGTACATAGCTTTTTTGAGCAGGTATAGCCCTTGTACTGGAAATGAACCGATATAAAATTTATGAATTTTTAACTAATGTGAATGTTTCTTTCTTGTTATTTTTCTATTCCTATCCCATAATGGACTCACGAGATTGAGAAAGGGGATAGCTAGATGAAATCGGCTTTAGTATTTGGGGGAACTAGATTTTTTGGTGTAAATTTAATAGAAAAATTATTAGATAATGGTGTGAAGGTTACAGTGGCTACTAGACAATCGAGCGAAGATTCGTTTGGGGATAAGGTAGAACGGCTGAAGGTAGATCGCTTTGACGAAGCCTCTATTCGGGAAGCCGTACAAGGGAAAAAATGGGACGTTGTGTTCGATCAGCTTTGTTTTTCTTCCAATGATGCAGAAATTATTGCCAATGCCATGGAGGGGAAAATGAAGCGTTATGTATTTACATCCACATTGTCTGTTTACGATTATGGGACGAACATGGATGAAAAAGTCTTTGATCCATATACTTACGAGTTGAAAATGGTAGATAGGCAAGAAGTGACGTATCAAGAAGGAAAACGTCAGGCAGAAGCTTATTTATTTCAAAAAGTCTCCTTTCCAGTTGTAGCAATGCGAATCCCAATTGTTCTGGGGGAACAGGATTATACAAAAAGATTAGTACATTATGTGGAAAGTGCAAAAGAAGGAAGGGAAGTTTATTTCCCAAATCCTAAAGCAGAAATGTGCTTTGTTCATCAAAAAGAAGCTGGGGAATTTTTAGCTTGGATTGCTGAAACAAACTATACAGGACCAATTAATGTTAGTGCCAATGGCTTTATTACCATGGAGAATCTAATGCAACTTATATCTGAGAAGACTGGAAAAGAAGTAATCATTACGACTAACAACGAGTTGGAATCTCCTTATGCTATACAAGAAACATGGACTTTAAGCAATGAAAAGGCCAAGACACTTGGTTATAACTTTACAAACCTACATGATTGGTTACCAGATTTAATTAGGGAATTATCGAAATAACCTTAAATTGTTTGCGGTTGGGACAAAACGATTTCTAACATAGGATAAACCGAACATGAAAGTTAGCGCATCAAATCCGCCCCGGAAATATACTTGCGGTTAGTGCGAAACCGGGAACCCCACGTAAAACTAGAAATCTTCGCGCGATATACGATCAAATTCGCGCGAGAATCATAAAAAAACGCGCGACATTTAGCATAATTCGCGCGACAAAGAAAGTCTCGCGCGATTTTTGGGGGAGCCTGCGCGAAATTCATGGGAACTCGCGCGAAAATAGGAATCCTCACGCGATTTTTGAGGTAGTTCGCGCGAAAATTAAGGATCGAGGGCGGCTGGTGAGCTTCCTCAGAGCTAAAGCTCTTCCGGGGTCTCAGGCCGTGCCCTTTCCTCCCACAGGAGTCTCCGTATATTTCCGGGTAATGATAGTGATAGTTCGTTTTTTATTACCTTTGTTTTAGTTTTATCCAAGCCTCTATTTATTTTTAAAATGTCTGAATGTTTCTCGGATGACGATATGTATACGATGAAAGTAAATGGAACTAGCTGAGGAAAGCAGTGGTAGAAGGAGAGGGGATCGTAGAGACTATCTTTTTATTTTTATTTTTATTTAAATCAAGATAAGAGACTGGACTAGTCCAATCTCTTATATAACATTAACTTAAGAATGCTTTTGTTACGCGAAGAAATTCATCAGGTTCTTCGATATAAGGCATGTGAGCACTATTTTCAAAAACATGAAACTTGCTGTTCGGTGTTAGACTACTAAAGTACTCCGTTGACTCAGGTGTTGCTTCATCGAACCGACCACATGTAAATAAGGTTGGGACTGCTATTTTATGTAATTCCTTTGTACAGTCAAAGTTCTTTAGGTTACCAGCAACATGAAATTCAGATGCACCCCACATGATATTGTAAATCTTGGAGTTTCTATATTTAGCTCCTTCTTTAAGAAAATCAGGTCGTTCCGATTCTGGTAATCTACATACAAAATGATCATTAAATACTTTAGTTGCCTTTTTATATTCTTCTGAGTCAGTCATCCCATTTTCTTCGCATTCTTTTATGGTGGTCTGTATTTCTAGTGGTAGCTTTTGCAGATTTAGCTCTTGATCTTTTGCCCATATCGGAGCACTTAAGCATGGACTAGAAAAGATAATACTTGCGACATCCTCAGGATATGTTAAATAATATGCAGCAGCCAATGTTGTTCCCCAAGAGTGTCCAAGAATATGTAATGTTTTCACGCCCAGCCCATCTTTTAACTGTTTCACTTCATGGACAAATCTATCAATATTCCATAATGAATCATCCTCTGGTCGGTCTGACTTCCCACACCCTAACTGATCATATAGTATTACAGGTCGTACACTTGCTAGTTCCTTTAACCCTTGTAAGGACCAATGAGAAGAACCAGGTCCACCATGTAAGATAAGAACAGGGGCATTATCCGTTTGCTGGTCATGGATTTGATACCAAACTTTCCCACCAGTTACTTCTATATATCCCTCACTAATTGGCATCGACATAATCTCCTTTGTTCTAAGTTTATGAATTTATACTATCATTAATTTGTGTTAATTAACAAATAAATGTTAATGTGATATATTATTGTTAATATTCAGTATATAAAAGGTGAGGAGAATGATAAGTAATATTATTCTATTTGTAGTTATAGTAGGTATATTTTTCAATGTTGTTAAATTTATCACCCGCAAACTATTTGCAATACCATCTGATTGGGGGGAATATCAACCAATTAATCATACGCACAAATCGGGGAGGCGTATTTTTTTTCTACTCTTTGTTCTCTCAATCATTGCATTTACATTTGAATTTAATTATGGATTTATCTATATCATGATAGGATCATTGTTTGCATTATCTATTTTCGAAGCTTATATGGAATGGAAATATGAGCCAGAGGAAAAGCAATATATTATTTCTATCATAGAATCAAGTGCATTTGCTGTAATCTTTATTGGTATTCTTATTATCTCCTTACAAACAGTAACGTTTGAAGAGGCGTTACAAGAATATGGTTATATCGACATGGATTCCGTTGAACAGATAGAAGTTCAACATGTGGCTTGGAACGAGGAAGAAAAGGAGTTATGGAATAAAACAACGGTGAAAAGAGAAGGTACGATAGAGGATGCTAATTTGATTCGTGAAATATTTCATGAGTTACATGAATTGAAATATCGGGAGCGACCAATTCATCATGAAAATCGGGATAATTACTATCGGCTAAGAATAAAAGGGAAGAGCGATTTTGATGTCACGGTTTATGATAAATATATAGCATTCTATTTAGCGGATTATCAGTCCTACCGGATTCTTGATGATAATAGTATGTATCAGTTCCTAGAAGAAATGAAACTAGGTAGGGAATGAGTATAGGGTTAACTTGCGTGTATGGAAATTCAATAGATAATCAACGCCCAACATTGTATTTTGATGTAGCTCAATAGCCCCGGAAATAGGCGCGACACTTGGGGGAAAAACATAACGGTTCTCTTACACTGATAGGTTTTCCCGCTAGGTATTCTTGAAGTGCCCGTCCGATATTTCCGGAGCTTCTTTTGTGCTTTCTCTTTATTTTAATTTAATGACGGAGATCCAATATAGCCATAATAGTCCATTGGAGAGAATTCTAAGTCTTTACCCACTTCTTCAATATCCATTAATAGCTCAAAGAAATTACCGGCAATTGTCATTTGATTAGTCGGTCCTACGGTTTTACCATCCTTCACATATAGTTCATTTGCCGCAAGCGAAAAGTCACCGGAATATTAAATATGGAGCAACAAAAGCTTGAATGTTTCTCATAATAAAGCTCCAAGTCGTTGAAACCTAATTTTTTCCCTCAACAAATAATTAGTCTCGAAATTCGATTACATTCATTTAAATTGTCTCCAGACTTAAGGCGGAGGATAAGAAAAAGCACTGTAATGGAACAGTACTTTTAAATATCTAACTTATATATCGCCTTAATAAATAGGATAGCCATTTACAATCTGGGTGGTTACGAATGTTTTCAATTAATCCAATAATAATCGCTCGATTATAGCTTGGTTCTATAAGATGTTGTTTTAATGTCATTAAGGATTCTTTTTCAATAGATTCTTCTATTTCCTTAAGGGATATGTCTATCATAGAGATGAGTTTTTCTTTTGATATGTCTTCTATTAAAAAATCTTGAAACATTACTTTCGTTTCTATCGTAATAAAAGGCGTGGTTATATTTTTAGCGAGGATATCTACTTTTTCAACTAGTGATGCTGCTATTAAATCAAGGTCAAGCTTACCATTATTAAATATGACAATATCGGCATAGCCGTTAATTAATCCTTTTATTGCATAGATTAAATCATATTTGATTTCGGTTATGCTCTCGCCATATATCCTTTCTAGCATTTCTAGAAAAGTCTTATCAGCTATTTTATGATAATACTGCATTTTAGTTAGCAATTCTTTATTAAGGGAGTGATTCTGTTCTATCATGAGAAACTTCGCTAAGTCTCGATGCTGTAAAAATGCTTTAAAGATCATATGGAAAATTTGATAAAGAATATCCTTAGCATGAGTAGTTCTGACCACATAGTCAATATCGGCGGTGATTTGTTGCATGAAACGGTCGATAATCGCAAGAACAAGCTCGTCTTTCGACTTAAATGATAGGTAGAAAGCACCTTTCGATATACCACAGTATTCGGTTATTTGTTGTACGGAAGTTTGTTTGATTCCTTGATCTGCAAAAAGTTCTATTGATTTCTCCATAATTAATTGTTTTTTATTCATTTGTAAAAACTCTCCTAAATTACATAGCATATGGTTGACAAACTGACTGAACAGTCATTAGTATAGGGGAGTGAGTTTATAAAGTCAAATTAAGGTAGGTGTAAGCGTGAAGAATTTTGTCAACTTTGTAATAAAAAATAAGCTAGCAGTTTGGCTTTTGACAATTATTATTATTGTATCCGGAATATATTCTGGTTCTCGTATGAAGACAGAAATGATTCCTGATATCTCTATTCCTTACTTAATGGTGTCAGGAGTATATCCTGGTGCGACACCTGAACAGGTAATGGAGGAAGTTTCGATTCCAATTGAAAAAACAGTTGAGAATTTAGAAGACGTAAAGGCGGTTTATTCTAATTCCTATGCCAATATGGCTAGTATTCAAATCGAATATGACTATGGGATAGATATGAATGAGGCAAAGCGGGCATTAGATTCTGCACTAGATAATGTGACATTGCCTGATGATGCTCAAGAACCAACCGTTACAGCTATTAGTATGGATATGATGCCTGTAGTTGCATTAAGTATTAGTAGTGATACGGAAGATATTGTGGAGCTAACTTCTACAGTAGAAGATATTATTCTACCGAAGCTTGAAAAGATAGATGGTGTCGCTTCTGCCACCATTACTGGTCAACATATTGAAGAAATTGAATTGCGATATGATGACGAAAAAATGGCTAGTCTTGGCATTACAGAAGATGATGTTGAGCAAATGATTCAAGCAAGTGATATGGCTATATCACTAGGACTTTATGAGTTTGAAGAAGGAGAGCAAGCTGTAGCTCTTGATGGAAAGTTCATGTCTGAGGATGAATTAAAGGACATGTTAATTCCGGTAACACCTTCTGAAACACAACCACTACCTTTTGTGAAATTAAGTGATATTGCATCAGTTGAAGTAGTAGGTAAAGTTCAATCTATTTCCCGTACTAACGGTGAAAACGCAATTGCCGTGCAGGTAGTAAAAGGGCAAAATGCTAATACAGTTGATGTTGTAAATAGTGTAAAGGATTTAATGGAAGAAGAAGAGTCTAATATCTCAGGGCTATTGGTGGATGTTTCCTTGGATCAAGGTAAACCGATTGAGGATTCTGTCGCTACAATGGTAGAAAAAGCAGTATTTGGTGGGTTAATTGCGATTCTTATCATTCTACTGTTTTTACGCGATTTCAAATCAACTATCATTTCGATTATCTCTATTCCAGTATCCATCTTTATTGCACTAATGCTATTAAACTGGATGAATATTACGCTTAATATAATGACACTTGGGGCGATTACGGTTGCCATTGGACGTGTTATAGATGACTCTATCGTTGTTGTAGAGAATATATTCAGGCGATTGCATTTAAAAGAAGAAAAACTAACTGGTCGTGCTCTGGTTCGAGAAGCAACACTTGAGATGTTCAAACCAATTGCGTCCTCGACATTAGTTACAGTTGCAGTATTTGCGCCACTTATCTTTGTAGGTGGTATGGTTGGTGAGTTATTCATGCCGTTTGCACTGACCATGACATTTGCTCTAGGTGGTTCGCTACTTGTTGCGGTAACTATTGTACCAGCACTATCTCATTTCTTATTTAAGAAAAAACTATATGGTGAGAAAACAGAAATTAAACATAAAGAAGTTGGTAAGTTAGGAAACTGGTATAAAGGTATCCTACGCTGGACATTAAATCATAAGTTTATTACATCAGCAGTAGCTGTAATTATGTTAGTTGGTAGTTTAGCATTAACACCACTAATTGGCTTTAGCTTCTTAGGAAGTGAAGAGGAAAAGGTAATGTACCTAACCTACACTCCTGCTACTGGGGAACTAAAGGATGAAACAGTCGCGAATGTAACGGAAGTTGAAGAAGCAATGCTTGACCGTGATGATATCGAAATTGTTCAATTATCGATTAATGACAGCGGTTCGGAATCTGCTATGCTGACGGGTGGTGGAGGTGCATTAATGTACCTCATCTTTGACGAAGATTTGAAGAACTTCCCTGAAGTACGCGAAGAAATAGAAGAATATGTCTTTAATATTGATCAGTCAGGGGAATGGAAGAGCCAGAACTTCTCTGCTATGGCCTTTTCTTCCAATGAAATTAGCTATACCTTATATAGCGAGGATTTAAATAATCTAAATGAAGCTGTATCTATGGTAGAAGAGGTAATGCTAGAAAATGATGGATTAAAAGACGTAAGCTCAAGTAAAGAAGAATCGTACGTAGAGTACACGTTTAAAGTGGATCAAGAGGAGCTTCTCCAATATGGTTTAACAACGGGTCAAATCTATATGGCGTTAAACCCTAACCGAACAGACAATATTTTAACAACTATTGAAAAAGACGGTACTAACCTTAATGTTATCGTAAAACATGATGAAGAAATTCAACAGCCAGATTCAATTGATGAAATGTTAAATATCGAAATTGAAACGGCTCTTGGTACTACGATGCCTCTATCTGAGTTAGTAACCGTAGAGGAAGGTACGACGTTAAATACGCTTGCACGTAGTGAAGGTCAATATTACGCAACGGTTGATGGTACCATTATTTATGATGATATATCGAAGGTTTCTGCTGAGGTAGATGAAAAGATAAGTGAATTAGAGCTGCCTAAAGGTGTTACAACTGGTATTGCAGGTGTAACAGCGGATATGGAAGAGACCTTTACACAGTTAGGCTTTGCAATGCTTGCAGCGATATTAATTGTATACTTCATCCTAGTGGTAACATTTGGTGAAGGACTTGCACCATTTGCAATCCTATTCTCATTACCATTTGCAGTTATTGGCTCATTTGTTGGGTTATTAATCGCAGGTGAAACTATCTCTGTAACAGTAATGATGGGATTACTAATGTTAATTGGTATAGTCGTAACAAATGCTATTGTACTGGTTGATCGTATCATTCATATGGAACGTGAGGGAATGGGAATGCGAGATGCAATACTCGAAGCTGGTGCAACTCGACTTCGTCCAATCCTAATGACAGCAATAGCAACCATCGGAGCACTTATCCCTATGTTATTTGGAAGTGCAGGTGGAGGGTTAATTTCTAAAGGACTTGCGATTACGGTAATTGGTGGTTTAGCAAGCTCAACCCTATTAACGCTAATCATTGTACCAATTGTTTATGAAGTTTTATCGAAGCTGTTTAAAAAGAACCGTAAAGAAGTAATTGAAAACTAATTAGAAAAGAAAAGGTTGTCACATGATGAAAAATTGTGTGGCAGCCTTTTTTATTTGCTATTCCACATGAAACTATCCTAATAGTTTCATAGTTAGCGACCTCGTTGTGAATAGGGTATAATTTATTCATATTATAAGGACTAAAAGGAGTAGTTAACATGATTTATTCATTAATTCAACCGGATGATTCGTGGATATTATGGGCGTTTTTAGCAGGTTGGGCAGGGGTTAGTATTTATTTAGAGCAGAAATATGAATGGGCTTCGAAAGTATCTGGAGCAATAATCGCATTAGTTGGAGCTATGGTATTAGCTAATTTAAACATAATACCAACTGATTCACCGGTATATGATACGGTTTGGGCTTATGTAGTTCCTTTAGCTATTCCATTATTACTTTTCCAAACGAACATATTAAAAATATGGAATGAAAGCGGCAGATTATTAGTTATATTTCTAATAAGTTCAATAGGAACAGTCATAGGGGCCATAGTAGGATTCTTTCTATTAAAAGACTTCATTCCAGATTTATATAAAGTAGTAGGGATGATGACAGGCTCGTATATTGGTGGAAGTGTTAACTTAGCAGGACTTTCCGCACGATTTGAAACTCCTGGAGATTTATTATCCTCTACGGTTGTTGCTGATAACCTGATGATGGCACTATACTTCTTAATTTTGATGGTAATTCCAACTTTAGCGTTCTTTCGTAAACGTTACCATGCTCCATACCAAGAAATGATAGAAAAATCAGCAGATAAAGATGAGAAAAATTTAGCAGCTTCTTATTGGAAAAGAAAAGAGATTTCATTAAAGGATATTGGTCTTGCAGTCGGTTCTGCGTTTACCTTAGTTGCTGTATCATTTAAACTGGCTGAGTTATTTGATTCCCTTATACCTTCTGGAGAGAATGCAAACTTTGCTTATCATGCCTTAAATGGATTTTTGGGTGATAAATATTTAATGTTAACAACGGTAACGTTAATTACCGTCACGCTATTCTCACGTTTCTTTGAAAATATTAAAGGTGCCCAAGAGATAGGTACATATTTAATTTATATATTCTTTGTTGTTATTGGGGTACCAGCGTCACTTCCAATTATTCTACAAAATGCGCCATTATTATTTGTATTAGTATTTATTATGGTAACGCTAAATATGATAATCTCCTTTGTATTTGGTAAACTATTTAAATTTAATCTCGAGGAAATTGTCCTAGCAAGCAATGCTAATATTGGTGGTCCGACAACTGCGGCTGCAATGGCTATTTCTAAAGGGTGGACGAAGCTTGTTGCTCCAATATTAATCATCGGCACATTGGGATATGTTATTGGTAATTATATCGGTGCAGCAATCGGATATTGGTTTGGCTTATATTAAATTGGGAAAGAGCCTGGGACATATTTTAAAGATTTACATGTAAAACCGAATGATACCGGAGCGGGGTCCATGCTCATCATTCGGTTTTTTCTTTATGCTAAATTTTTTGTAGTATGCTGTTTTTAAATCTGTAGAATAAAGTAGTTTTAAAGCTATGGTTTGTCTTTCTTTGTTATTAAGCTGGATTTTAAGCAGTTTATTAGCTATCATTTTCTGGTTTGGTGTACTATGACTATAGTAAGTGAGAAATAATCTCACTTGTGATAAATGAACTATAACAAAGTAACGTTACAATAAAACGATTATATAGTTTGTACCGGAATAAGGAGGAAGCATAGTTTGAAAATTGTCGGGTTATCCGGTTCTATCACTGGTTCGAAAACAAGAACTGCTATGGAATATACGATAAAAAGAATGATAGATAACAATCCTAATGCAGAGGTTACATTATTAGATTTAAAAGATTATGATATTCAATTCAGTGATGGTCGGAATTATTTAGAGTATGATGGGGATACCGGGTATGTTGTCGAAAAAATTATGGCTGCGGATATAGTAATCATAGGAACTCCCATTTTCCAAGCTTCCATTCCAGCCCCTTTAAAGAATATTTTTGATTTACTACCTGAGAACGCTTTTTTAGATAAAATTGTCGGGTTGATTGTCACTGCTGGTTCAGCGAAGCATTTCTTAGTGGCTCAGCAACAAATAAAACCAATCTTGTCCTATATGAAAGCTCATATTGTTCAGACCTATGTATTTATAGAAGAACAGGATTTCTATCAAAAGAAAATTACAAATGACGATGTATTACTACGAATTGATCGGTTAGTAGAAGATATCGTTGTATTAGCGGAAGCTTTCCATACGATTCGTGAAGAGAAAGAAGCGGAATATGGA
The DNA here is from genome assembly GCF_039581225.1 of Ornithinibacillus proteolyticus. Taxonomy (NCBI): domain Bacteria; kingdom Bacillati; phylum Bacillota; class Bacilli; order Caryophanales; family Bacillaceae; genus Ornithinibacillus; species Ornithinibacillus proteolyticus. The sequence continues at coordinate 29,066 of NZ_JBCPXV010000004.1, forward strand.
TTTTAACAGATCTTGGGAGGTAAGGCCTAATGCTTTTTCTTTGAAATAAAAGAGCTAGTTACTTCTAGGTAGGTTGATATAATATGCTGCGAGTAGCTTATAAAGGAGTATTCAAATGAATAAAACGATTGGGATCCTTGCTCATGTTGATGCTGGTAAGACCACCTTTTCAGAACAAATACTATACCATACGAAGGCAATCAAGAATAGGGGGAGAGTGGATCATCAAAGTTCCTTTCTCGATAGTCATGAGATAGAGAAACAGCGGGGAATTACAGTTTTTGCTGATCAAGGCTATTTCTCTTATATGGGTTCTAGCTATTACCTTATTGATACACCTGGACACGTTGATTTTTCTCCAGAAATGGAGCGAGCTGTACAAGTGATGGATTATGCCATCGTCATCATTAGTGCAGTTGAAGGGATAGAAGGACATACAGAGACGATTTGGAAGCTTTTACAAAAACATCACGTTCCCGTCTTTTTCTTTATTAATAAACTAGACAGAACTGGGGCAGATGTTAATCGGGTAATAGCAGATATGAAGCTATATTTTACAGAAGATATAATCGAATTATCTTCACTTGAAAAAGGTATGGTATTAGATGAGGGTGTTATCGAATTTATAGCAGAACGTGATGAATCGTTATTGGAGTATTATCTGGAGAATGGCTATCACGCAGAAAAATGGCTTGAAAAGATACAACAAATGATAAATAATGGTACGATTTTCCCTGTGTTTTCTGGCTCTGCTTTACATGATGTTGGTATAAAGGAATTTTTAGATGCGTTTCACTTATTGACATCGACAGCATATAAAAGTGAAGGTGAGTTTTCAGGAAGAGTCTATAAAATACGCTATGATAATTCAGGTACCAGGGTAACATTTATCAAAGCGTTAAGTGGAAGACTGAAGGTGCGCGATGAAGCGACCTATAAAATTCAAGAGCAAATCATTTCAGAGAAAATAACTCAAATACGGAAGTTAAATGGAAGTAATGTTGAAATTGTTCCTGAAGTCAAAGCAGGAGAGCTATTTGCCGTAACTGGTCTAACCAGGGCGAATATAGGGGACGGCATTGGGGCAATTACGGATAGAAACACATATGAATTAGTACCTACGCTTCGTTCCAACGTTGTATTTGAACCACATGTCAATGTGAAAGAAGCCTTAGCGTACTTTAATATGTTAGATGCCGAAGATCCGTCCCTAAAAGTAACTTGGGAAGAGCGACTTCAACAAATTCATATTCATGTAATGGGTACTATTCAGCTTGAAGTATTGGAACAAGTTGTTATGGAACGTTTTGGTCTAAAGGTTCTATTTGAAAAACCTGAAATCATATATAAAGAAACCATCAAATCTGAGGTTATCGGTTATGGGCACTTTGAACCGCTCCGCCATTATGCTGAGGTGCACTTGAAGTTAGAGCCTGGAGAACGGAATAGTGGTATCCTGTTTGATAGTAAATGTCACACCGATCAGTTATCAATTGGATTACAGAACTTAGTTAAACAACATGTGTTTGAGCGTGAACATCATGGATTGTTAACCGGATCGGCATTAACAGATGTAAAGATCACACTGTTAACTGGTAAATCTCATCCGAAACATACTCATGGAGGAGATTTTCGTGAAGCAACCTTTAGAGCAATTAGACAAGGGTTAGAGAAGGCGGAGAATGTATTATTAGAACCGTATTATCACTTTAAAATCAAGGTGGATATAGACCAAATGGGAAGGGTTATATCCGATGTTCAGGCCGCACATGGTCGTTTTGAAGCACCGGTGACTGAGGGAGAGAAAGCTGCTATCAAAGGTCAGGTACCAGTAGCTACATTTATGGACTATCCGATGAATCTTGCTTCTTTTACAAAGGGGAAGGGCAGTATGACACTAACTTTTGCCGGGTATGACCAATGTCATAATGAGAAAGAAATTATTGAGCGAATAGCTTATGATAAAGATGCCGATCCAGAATATACGTCATCCTCGGTATTTTGTGCTAAAGGAGCAGGTTTTAGTGTGAAGTGGGATGAAGCGGAGAAAATGATGCATCTATTATAAAACGGAGGGGAATTTGATGAAACAAGTCCATACAAGCTTTCCAGTAATGGAGACAGAACGATTACGACTAAGGAAAATAGAAGTTCAGGATGCAGAGAATATGCTAACCTATTTGCAAGATCCAGATGTTATGGAATATTATGGATTACCACCATTCGTTTCGACGGAACAAGTACTTGATGAAATAGCTTGGTATAATAAGATATTCACACAACAAATGGGTATCAGATGGGGAATCACACTGAAAGATGAAGATAAGATTATTGGAAGCTTGGGCTTTCTTAATTGGGTGCCAATGCATCATCGCGTGGATATTGGTTATGAGTTAAACCAGGAATACTGGGGCAAGGGGATAGCAAGTGAAGCATTGCAGGCGGTATTAGCATACGGTTTTGAAACAATGGAGCTGGAACGGGTGCAAGCACTAATAGAACCAGCTAACTTGGCATCTATCCACTTAGTAGAAAAACATGGATTTCTTCGCGAAGGATTGTTACGAAATTATGAATTTGGTAATGGTAAATTTGATGACTTACTGATGTATGCTATTTTAAAAGAGGATTTCTTAGCTAGTTCAAAATGGAAGAGCTATTCAATTAAGTAATAAAAAGTAGTTAAAATGAAGGAGTTTTATAATGAAAATTGAAGTATGGTCCGACTTTGTTTGTCCATTTTGTTATATAGGGAAACGTAGATTAGAAAGTGCGCTTGAACAATTTCCTAATCGTGATCAAGTAGAAATTGAATATAAAAGCTTTGAACTTGATCCTAACGCACAAAACTATGCAGGGGTTTCGATTCATGAAGCTTTAGCAAAAAATATGGAATGAGTGTAGAAGAGGCTAAACAAGCTAATCATGGGATTGGAGAGCAAGCAAAGAGTGTTGGATTAGAATATAATTTTGATACAATGAAGCCTACCAATACGTTCGATGCCCATCGGTTAACAAAATATGCAGAGACAATTGGAAAAGGGAAAGAACTGACAGAACAATTGCTTCACGCATATTTTGTAGAAGGTAAATTAATTAGTGACCGTGATACGTTAGTAGAGATTGCTAATTCTGTCGATTTAACGAAAGAAGAGGTCGTAACTGTTTTAGAGGATCAGGAGAGATATGCTAGTGAGGTACGTAATGAAGAAATGTTAGCGCAACAATATGGTGCAACTGGTGTCCCATTCTTTGTTATCAATCAAAAATACTCGATTTCAGGTGCACAACCGACAGAGTTATTCTTAAGTGCCATTAATCAAGTTTGGGAAGAAGAAGCACCAAAGCCTAAATTGAAAAAATTAGGAGAGGAATTAGCAACTGTTTGTACAGATGATGGTTGTGTAATTCCTGAAAAATAGGCCCTTAAATTGTTTGTCCCTAGTTACTTCTTGTCTTTGTCTGTTAAAAATAAATATCCAGATTGCTTACACATAATTGCAGTAATGATTGGAACACTATATAAAGGAAGTTTTAGCTAGTTCAAGCATAATGGAGGGTTACTTATTTTGGCACAGGTAAATATGCATGAGAAACTACAGCAGGCAAGTAAAATGTTAAAAGATGCCCAGGCTTCTGTCTTACAAGCTCAAGGGCAAGATTTACAACGATTAGAGCAAGCAGAACAATTACTGAACCAAACAGAAAATGAACTAAGAAATTTACAAAACCAAGCTGGAACAGAAGCAACAGACAATTCACAGTTTCAGCAGGCTTTTGAGGAATTACATGATATTAGACAGCAAGTCCAAGAAGCACAACAAAATATTCATGATATACCGTAATGAGAAAAGGAAACTTCCATTTTATAATTGGAGTTTCCTTTTTGTTTATAGGCCTTTTGAATCAGTTAGGAGCATTTACTGTTTTTCGTGAAACCTTTATAGATATTTGTCGTATAATTAGACGTAATAAATATTTAAAAAGGGGATGTACTATTTTGAAAAAGTGGATAGTAACGGTTTTTCTAGTAATGGTTTCTATCGGGCTAGCTGCTTGTGGAGAAAACGCAGAAAATGTATTTAACAAGGCACTGGAAGCATCTGAAAACATGGAAAGTGCGGAAGTAAGTATTAAGCTGGATCAAGAGCTTTCTGTAGGTGATGAAGGAAAGATAACAATTACTAGTGATTTGCAAGGTTCCGTCATAAATGATCCGATCGCAATGCATCAAAAGGGAATTATGTCCATGTCAATGGACATTCCAGGTATGGGTAGTGAAGTACCATTAGATATGGAAACAGAGATGTATCTAGTTGATGGTGAAATGTATATGTTTGAATCCTTAACAGGAGAGTGGGTTAAAATGGATAGTTCTATGATTCCACTTGAAACAGTTACAGCAAACCAGCCAGATGTGTCTGAACAACTAAATATGATGGAAAAATATGTAGAAGATTTCGAGTTTGAACAAGTAGATAATGAGTATGTATTTAAGTTAACTGCTGATGGGGAAGGATTTAAAGAACTTTCTCAAGAAATGCTAGACGAATATCTTCCAGAAGAATTAACTGCAGAGCTAGGTGATTTATCACAGCTTTTTAAGGATATGGAAATAAAGAATCTGTATATTGAAATGGTTATTGACAAGGAAACTTATGACTTAAAGAGATACAACATGGATATGGAAATGTCTATGACGGTGGAAGGCGAGACAATTGATATGGTACAGCATGTCAAATCCGAATATAAAAACATGAATAATATCGATTCCATTGAAGTACCACAAGATGTAAAAGATGGTGCAGTGGAAGGTGCATATTAAATAGAGAACTAGACTGGGACATAACGAAGGTGTTAAGTGAAAAGACAACTATTGTTGGGAGCGCTGTTGTCATATTAACACCAGGTTGTGTCCCGACTATTTTATGCAGAGATAGAATACACTATATGTGTTCGGTAATGAATCCCAACTAATCGATTGGTACTAAATTATGAAATGTAATTGTAATATCCTGCTAATGAGGTTGAAATCTAGTAATGGTACACTTTAATTTAAAGTATGTATTTACTAGATTATAGGAGAGCAGGGGAAAAAGTTGAGAAAATTAACTGTAATTACCTTAGCTATTACAATTATTTTTGGTATTTCATTTAGTACACATGTTTTAGCTGATGATAAAAAAGATGATTTACAAGAAATTAAAAAACAGCGTGAACAAATTCAAGAGAATCTTTCAGGTGCAGAAAAACAAATTTCTACTATTATGTCTGAAATTGATAACCTAAATAAAGAGATAAGCGATGTAGAAGAAGAAATTTCTAAAAAACAATTAGTAATCGATGAAACTGAAGATAAGCTACATAATACGGTTGATGAAATAGCGCAGCTTCAGAAAGAAATTCAAGAATTAGATGAAAATATTGCTAAACGACATAAGTTATTAGAAGATAGAATTTCTTCTTATCAAAAGTCTGGTGGACATATTAGTTATCTGGAAGTGTTGTTCGGAGCTCAAAGTTTTAGTGACTTTATTAGTCGTATTACGATGGTAAATACAATTACTAAATCCGATTCCGATTTAATTGCCCAATTAGAGGCAGATATGAAAGCCGTGGAAGAAAAGCAATTACTCTCATTAAATAAACTTGATCACTTAAATGAACTGAAGCTAGAACAAGAAAAAGCTTTAGCAGAAGTACAAGAACAAAAACAACATAATGAGCAGAGAAAAAATTCACTTGAGTCGAAACAAATTGAACTGTTAGCTAAGATTGAGAATTTAAAATCAGAAGATAATAGTTTAGCTTCGATGGAATCAAAAGTTCGAGAACAAATTGCTGCTGCTAAAGCAAAAGCTGAAGCTGAGGCAAAAGCAAGAGCTGAGGCTGAGGCAAAAGCGAAAGCCGAAGAAGAAGCAGCTGCAAAGGCTGAAGAAGAAGCCAAAAAAGAGAGTGCAGAACGTGAGCAGAAAAATAGTAACAAAGACACTAATGAAGATACATTAAATCAAGTCAGTGAAAAAACGCTTACGGTAACAGCCACAGCCTATACTGCAAATTGTAAAGGATGCTCAGGAACTACCCATACAGGGATAGATTTAATTGCGAACCCGGACACGAAAGTTATTGCAGTTGATCCATCAGTAATACCGCTTGGTTCTGTTGTTTATGTAGAAGGATACGGTTATGCTATTGCTGGAGATATTGGTAGTGCAATTAAAGGGAATAAGATAGATGTATTCGTTCCAACTCGTGCGGAAGCTCTAAAATGGGGCGTAAGACGAGTGAAGGTTACCATTCAATAAATATGGTGGAGATGTGTCGTTCATTAGGCACATCTCTTTTATTTGAATAAAACTTGTTTTTTATTTATAATAATTCTAGATAGGAGGAGCAAGTATGTCATATTTAAAGCAATTTAACCTGAGTAGAACATCTTTACTCACCTTTATCCGTGAGTTAGATGAAGATTTAGTAGATCGAAAGTCTAAGTACTTTGAAAATACAATTCGTTGGTATATTGGAAATACCTTATTAATGAACGAAAAATTGCTGTTTGTTAAAAAGTCATCTCAAAAACTACCAAGCCATTATAATGAGCTATTTAGTTCTGATATTGCGGTTGCGGATTGGTCGGTTGAAGTCCCGACATTAGAGGAATTAATCGGACAATTGGAGGAACAACAAATCAGAATCAATAATTTTGATGATTTGTTTTGGAAATCAAATGTAAAATTTAAAGTTCCTTATGGACATGTAGAAACACATGGTGATTTGTTAATTATGTTAGCACATCGTGAATCCGAAATTCTCGGTAAAATTAAACTAATGAAACAAGTTATTGATGCTGAATAAAAGGAAACTCGCTTACTTTAAGCGGGTTTTTTCTTTGAACTTGATTCTTACAAGAAATCTTTTTGACTATAAGATGAACTTTTTATTTATACATACTAAATATCTAGAATTTTGTTAAAATATAATTAGATCATCCCCATGATTAATCTTCATTTTATGTTGAAGGAAGGTTTTCGAATGTCCTTAAGTTGAGAATTACTGCGACATGGTTGGCTAGTTATGCTACTGTTAATACTCAGTTCCAATATGTTGCTCTATCATACTACATTCGGTGTGTCGATCATTCCGGAAAATTCAAATGGAGTAGTAATCGGTTCTATCATTGACTTAGCTATTGTATCCCCTATACTCTTTATTGCTTGGATTAGGAAGTGGAGCTGGAAGTATATTGTTAGTGCAATTGCAATAGGATTAATTCTTACTAGGTTTCTTATCCCTTTCCATTACTTACAACCTTTTGCAGCTATAACATGGATCGGTTTTATAGCAGAAGGGGTATTAATTCTAATCGAGTTAAGTATATTGATATCTTTATTCGTTTATATTCCCAACATAATAAAACTGGTAAAACAAAGCACATTACCAGTATTATTTTCTTTCCATCAAGCAGTACAGCAAAAGGTTAATAACGCCCCCATTATCCACATAATATGTTCTGAAATGCTTATGTTTTATTATGCTTTTGCAAGCTGGAGGAAGCAGCCTAAATTGACCCAATCCACTTTTACTTTCCATCAAAAGTCTAGTTTTATAGCCCTACGAATAATGCTTATCCACGCCATTGTGATTGAGTCCATTGGGATCCATTGGTGGTTACATAATATTTCACCAGTAGTTGCTGTTGTACTCCTTATTTTTAATATTTACGGTGTTATTCTTTTACTAGGAGATATCCAGGCTGTTAGGTTAAACCCCACACTGGTTGCGAATGAAAAGTTATATATGTCATTTGGTTTGATGAAGCGTATGGAGTTGGAATGGTCTAATGTAGATAGAATAATCCATCATACCGAAGAACTTGATGAAGAGAAAGTGAAAGAGACGGTTGACTTTATTGCTCATGACGTAGAAAAGGTAAAGCCTACCGTCATACTTGAATTAAGAAAACCGGCACAAGTTGTATTAATCATGGGATTTAAAAAACAATACAGTAGGGTTGCTATTCGGGTGGATGAACCGGAAAGGTTTGTAAAAGTATTACAGAACAAATTAGAAACAGCTGTGAACGAGTAGATGGATAGTGAAGCCGAAAGAACTTTATCAGTCTTACTTCTTAATTTCTTCAGCAAATATGCTTACTGGAAATACAATGAAAATGTTGAACATAATGGTTTCCATTTAATGTTTACGATTTTTTATAAAAAAAGGTATAGTTTTTATCGGAAACGTGGTATACTAATATTAACTTATTGATGTTCGTGTTAGGATTACAAGATATATGTAATAACTTTCTAGTCATTATCTTCGTCTTGAATTAGCATCTTGAACTGAAATTAGTAATAACGTGCATAAAGCACATGGAGGTTTTCTTAATGAACACAGGTTCAGTAAAATGGTTTAACGCAGAAAAAGGTTTTGGATTTATCGAAGTTGAAGGTGGAGACGATGTATTCGTACACTTCTCAGCAATTCAAGGCGACGGTTTCAAAACTCTAGAAGAAGGTCAACAAGTATCTTTCGAAATTACAGAAGGTAACCGTGGACCTCAAGCAGCTAACGTTGTTAAATTATAATTAATAGAAAAAGTTCTTCTCTTATGAGAAGAACTTTTTTATTTTTTTACTTATATTGCTCAACATACTCCTCATAATCAAGTACTTCCATTGTCTCCGACCAGTGTAGGATGGTACCAATAAAATCACGGATATCTAAATCATTCATTTCATATGTTTCTCCAGTATTAACTGTTCCGGTTGCTTCCTCTAGGAAAGTTACGTTATAACCCCGATCATAGCCTGCGATAGCGGTAAATAGACAACAATATTCTGTATTAAAGCCAGTAATAAATAATTGATCTACTTGAAGTTCTTTCAATATGCTCTCCAGATTGGTTTTGTAAAAAGCACTCGGTGTTTCCTTTTGGACGATATAGTCAGCATAATCCTTTAGACCTGGATAAAGCTGTGATCCTTCAGATTCTGGATGAAGAGGACTTTCTTCATGTTGGTCGAAGTGTTGAATGAATAAAACAGGGTCCTCTTTCTCTTTAAAGTCTTTAATTACTTCTTCTATTACATGTAGTTCTTTTGTGAAATCCTGCAAATTTACAATTCCCTTTTGTACATCGATAACTAATAATGCTCTCATTTTCTCACCCACTTCTATTGATATAGATTGTATTCGTGATAAAACTACCGATTCCTGCTAAATTCGAGGATTTTTTTACGAATGACAGCTTTATCGATTAATAAGTTGAATAAGCTATGGTAATACTACGAAATGATGGCATCATAGTGGAATAATTTGATGATTTATGCGAGAATAATACCCGACAAAATTTAAAAAGGGGGAATTTGATGCCTGGGTCAAAGGCGAAGGTTAATGGAAATAATAATAGTAATAATACGATCAAGGATGAACGTATTTCCTTTAAGGATTATATGAAAGGCTTAGGTCCAGCAGCGATTGTGGTCGCTGGAATTATTGGGCCTGGTACGATAACAACCATGTCCGTAACCGGTTCATCGTATGGTTATCAAGCTCTATGGATCATCATACTTGCTTGTATTTTTGCCTATTTTTATCAAGAACCAGCAACCAGAATTACGATTGTAAAAAAGATTTCGATCATGGAAGGTGTTAGAGATTATATCGGTAAGCCTGTTTCGATATTTTTATTTATAACCGTCTTAATTGGTGCAATTGCGTTTCAGGCTGGTAATTTTACAGGTGCTGCACTGGCGTTGAATTATTTTATTCCAGATATTTCTTTAACAGTATGGGCATTATCGATGTCGTTGGTTGCACTAGTGATAGCTTGGATTGGCGTATATAAAATTTTAGAGAATATTAATAAGGTCCTCATTGCCTTGATGATACTGGCATTTGTCCTTACCGCTTTTTTCTCGGGACCAGACTTAGGAGATCTGGTAACAGTTGGTTTTTCCTTTCAAACTTTAGGAGGAGAATATTGGTTAGTTCTAGCACTCCTTGCTACAACAATGCCACCAAATATTGTCCTTGGTTTGTCCGCTTTCACAAAATCCAAATATAAGAATGCAAATAACCTCTCTACTAAGCGTGAATTAAAACTTTCCAAATTTGATTTACGGTTAAATATGACAGCTACAGCATTAATTACAGGAGCTATCTTAGTATGTGCTGGTACTGTCATGTATACACAAGGGATTGAAGTAGAAAGTGCAGCTGATATGGCAGTACAGCTAACCCCATTACTGGGTAGATATGCTGCAGTATTATTTTCTTTAGGCTTGTGGGCAGCTGGCTTCTCTTCTGGCCTATACCAAATTTCATTAGCTTGTATGCTGATGAATGAGTCAATTGGTAAAGAAGAAGATTTTAAGGCGACTAGAAGTAGGGTAATAATGCTTGTAACAAGTCTTGTACCCATTATCATTATTATGATGTTCGAAGCTGTTCCGATTGGGATTATCGTTACGGCTCAGGCCTTAAATGGACTAGCACTGCCAATAGTGGCAGGGATTGTTCTCGTTCTATGTAATAAAAAGGAAGTTCTTGGATCGGCGATAAATAATACGAGACAAAATATCATCTACGGATTTATTCTGTTAGTCGTTACTTTGCTTGCGATTCGAGTATTTTTAGATTTGTTTGGGATAATATAACCTGTAAGCGACTGAGCATTCTGTCGCTTTTTCTATGTATGTAGACTATAATGCAAATAGTATAACTATTTAAATAAAATGGATAATATTAGGGGAAGCTGATTGAATGAGAACAGAACAAGAGATGGTCAAATTAATCTTACAGGTAGCAAAGGAAGATGAGCGGATACGTGCAGTGTATATGAATGGTTCAAGGACGAACGTGAATGCTCCAAAGGATATTTTTCAAGACTATGATGTTGTTTTTGTTGTAACAGACGTGAATTCATTTGTAATGGATCAGAATTGGATTAATCAATTTGGAGAATTTTTAATGATCCAGGAGCCTGAGAGAAATGATAAAGCACTTGGAGCTGATGTGGATTTAAGTCAGAACTATGGCTATTTGATGTTATTTACAGACGGAAACCGTATTGATTTACATCTTCAAACAAAAGAATTCATGTTAACGACATATCAAGCGGATAGTCTTACCATTCCTCTACTGGACAAGGATGGTTGGTTACCGGAAATACCACCAGCAACGGATAAGGATTACTGGGTTAAGCAGCCTTCTGAAGCGGAGTATTTCAGTTGTTGTAATGATTTCTGGTGGTGTATACAGAATGTCGCGAAAGGATTATGGAGAGAGGAGCTACCGTACGCCAAACAGATGTATGAACTGGCAATTCGTCCACGACTTAATCAAGTGGTTTCCTGGTGGATTGGAATGAACCATGATTATAAAATCTCTCCTGGTAAAATGGGGAAGTACTTTGAGAGGTATCTTCCAGATGAATATTGGAAAATGTATCGACGTACGTATACGGACGGTGATTATGAGAATACTTGGGACGGGCTAGTTATTACCTGTGAATTATTCCGATTGCTAGCAAGGGAAGTAGCAAATCATGAGTCCTTTCACTATGTAGAGACAGACGATCAAAACATGATGAAGTATTTAGCAAGGGTACGAGCATTGCCAAAGGATGCAAAAGATATTTTTTAGTTTTATATGCTGATAGAATAAGGGTGATACAATGGAGCCAAATTGGCTAAGATGGGCAAAAGAACTTCAAGCAATTGCTCAGAATGGAATAACGTATTCAAAAGACGTATATGACATAGAACGATTTGAAGAAGTTAGGAGAATTAGTCATGAGATGCTAGCTGCACACACACTTACAGATAAACAAATTATCAGCAATCTGTTCGCTAATGAAACTGGTTATAGAACGCCAAAGGTTGATATTCGAGGAGTTATTTTTCGTGATAAGCAGTTACTGATGGTAAAAGAAAAAGCTGATAATAAATGGGCATTACCTGGGGGGTGGGCTGATATAGGCTTGTCGCCACGCGAAGTTGTAGTAAAAGAGGTAAAAGAAGAAACAGGTTTAGACGTAGAGGCTAATAGGTTGTTAGCGGTATTGGATAAAAAATGTCATCCCCATCCACCTTCTGTTTATCACGTGTATAAACTTTTTATTCAATGTGAAATAAAAGGTGGAAAGGTTGAAACAGGTGTGGAGACTAGTGAAGTTAGTTTTTTCTCACAAGATAGAATACCAGAATTATCGGAAGCTAGAAATACGAAATCACAAATTGATCTGCTATTCCAGTTCCTTAACCATCCTAATTTTGAAGTTAAACTAGATTAGAGAGAGAAAAATAGAATTTTCTTTCATATCTATTCGTTCAATAAATAGTACTAATTTTGCAAGAAAAAAATAGAAAGAAGTGTTACAATAGTAGAAGTGTTAAAGGGAATATAGTCCTAAAGTTTTTGTGGGATTGATAGAAGGGAATATAAAGAGTAGTATGAGTAACTTTAAGGAATTAAAACTTACTTTGGATAAAACTTTAAAAACAGGAATTATTAAATCTAATCTTGTTCCGATGTTTGCTGGTCTAACATTAGCGATGTACACGTATGAGTATAAGATTACAGACAAAATTCCTGAGATGATTCTGGCGATTATCGGTACAGCCTTCATTATTGGCGCTGCAGGTGCTTTTAATAATGTGTATGATCGTGATATTGATGCGGTAATGGAGAGAACGAAGGTAAGACCGACAGTAACAGGCGCCATTAGTATAAAAGCAACGATATGGCTTGCTATTGTATTGGCGGTATTAGGAATAGTAGCACTTTCTTTTACAACTTTATTATCGGCATTTTTAGGATTTATGGGTCTGTTTTTATATATAGTACCGTATACGATGTGGACTAAACGGAGAACGGTCTATAATACAGAGGTTGGTAGCTTGTCCGGAGCAATGCCACCTTTAATTGGGTGGGCTGCAATTTATCCTGACATTACGCACCCGGCTCTTCTTGGATTATTTGTAATTGCAATTCTATGGCAAATGCCACATTTTTATGCTATTGCAATAAGAAGACATGATGATTATAAAGCAGCGAGTGTCCCGATGTTACCTGTCGTAAAAGGTATTAAAAGAACCTATTTGCAAACAAATATTTACTTGATCATTATGATGTTAGCAAGTTTTCTATTAGGATCTTTAAGTATTGGCCTTATGTTAGTAGGTTTATTACTTGGCGGAATTTGGTTAATTATTAGTTTTGTTGCCTATAGACAAGAAGATTCGGAGAAATGGGCAAAAATGTTATTTATCTATTCGCTTATCTATATGACAATCATGTTCTCGACGATTATTATCTATTCATTAATGGGTATTATATTTAATTTGTAAAGATAAAAGTCCTTATAGGGCTTTTTTTCTTTTGGGCATTTTTTACTGGATAACAGAAACGTTTGTAAGACTTTCGCAATACGTTAGTCTAAAATAAATGTAGAAAAAGAATGAATCATAGATTATTGTATAATAAACCAATTCTATGTATGACTTTGTGATTATTTTTATTTCCAAGTATAGGAAAGTTATGACTTGGGGGAATTGGACTAATTAGGGTTATGTATTGATATAATAGGATTTTGAACATAATTACCTTAATGTTAGTACGACTATTTTCATGGAACAATAAGAATAGAAGGTAGTAATAATTATTCATTTTTAAATATTCGGAAAACAACGACAAAATACGACGGAATATGACAAACCCAATCCATTATAGTGAATACAACAACATAGAGCATTTAGCAACCAGACATCTTCTTACTTTTCGAGGAAAGGAGGCAAGTTTGGTTTTTTTGTTTTAAAAATAGTATTTGGGGGAGGAATATTCTTTGAAAAGAAGAAAAAAGCAGGCGAGAAGATTTAGTATTATTGCAACGGTCTTGTTGATTTTCTCATTATTTACTCCAGCTTTTTCAAGTGCTGAAGCAAGTAAGAATAAAGATGCTTCACCACACACTTCCTTAGTTAATAAGGAGGAAGTAGCAGAGGCTAAAATTAACAGTAATTTAGCGAAATCGTTCGAAAAAGATGAGAAAGTTACATTTTTAATTAAATTTAAGGAAAAAGCTGATCCGGTGAAGGTAGCCAAAGATGCTCGTACAAAGGCACAAGGTGCTAAATTGTCAGCTTTTAATCAAGAATTAGTGCAACGCTCTGCTGTTATTTCTGAACTTAAAGCAACAGCAATTTCTTCACAACAAAATGTAGTGAGTTATCTAGAATCAGAAGCACAAAAGGGACACGCGGAAGATATTGAAGCATTCTATATCGTTAATGCGGTAGCGGTAACAGCTACAAAAGAAGTTGCAGAAAAAATTGCTAATTTCCCAGAGGTTGAAAAAATACTACCAAATGAAAAGCGTCAGTTGATTAAGACTGAAATAGCTATTGATGATATTCCAAAAGCGAATCCGCAAAACATTGAGTGGAATGTGGATCGTGTAAATGCTCCATCAGTTTGGGGCCTCGGTATTGATGGGGCTGGAACAGTAGTTGCAAACATTGATACAGGTGTTGATTGGCAACATCCAGCATTAAAGGAGAAATATCGTGGATATAATGCTGCAACAGGTGAAGTTGACCATACTTATAGCTTTTTTGACCCAGTAAATGGTCAGACAGTTCCGTATGATAATGATGGTCATGGAACACATACAATGGGTACTATGGTAGGAAGCGAGCCAAATGGTTCAAACCAAGTCGGAGTAGCACCTGGTGCAAAATGGATAGCTGTACAAGCTTTCACGGATGATGGTGCATATGACAGAGATCTAATTGCAGCTGGCCAATGGATTATGGAGCCAGGTGGAGATGCCTCTAAGGCTCCAGATGTTGTGAACAATTCTTGGGGTGGTGGCGCTGGTATTAATGAATTTTACCAGGATATTGTCATTGCATGGCGTGCAGCGGAAATATTCCCAGCATTTGCTGCAGGTAATACGACACTCTTTAACCCAGGTGGTCCTGGTTCTGTAGCGACTCCTGCAAACTACCCAGAATCGTTTGCTGTTGGTGCAACAGATAGTAATGATATGCTAGCTAACTTTTCACTAAGAGGACCATCGCCATATGGGGAAATTAAGCCGGAAGTTTCGGCACCTGGCGTAGCGGTTCGCTCCGCTGTACCTGGAGGAGGGTATAGTAGCTATAATGGTACGTCTATGGCAGCTCCAGCCGTTGCCGGGGTAGTCGCGCTATTGCGGTCTGCGGATTCTAGTATTTCAGTTGATTATATGGAGCAATTATTAATGGATACAGCTGTTGCTAGAACAGATAGCCAGTATCCAGAAAGTCCTAACCATGGCTATGGACATGGAATAGTAGACGCGTTTGCTGCTGTATCGACCATCGCTGAAGGGCTTGGTTCTATAGAAGGGCAAGTGACAATGGATGGTGAGGATACGGAAGCACCTGAATTTGAGCATACTGCTCCTTCAGAGACCTATGCTGGTCTTGATTTAGAACTATCGATACATGTTAGTGATAATGTAAGCATCACATCTGTTCAGCTACAAGCGGGAGATGAACTCTTTGATGCCGAACGTGTATCTGGAAATTATAAAGCTGGTGAATACGTCGTTACAGTTCCAGGTGATATGCTTGAGGTAGGTACATTCACGTATAACTGGATAATTAATGACTTCGGTAATAATGAAGTAGTTACAGATGAGTATAGTGTTGAAGTGAAACCTGGTATTACAAATGGTTACTATGAAGACTTTGAAGAAAATCCATTAGGTTGGCAGAAGTTAGGCTCCAATAATACATGGGAGTGGGGTGCACCAACTTCTGGGCCAGAAGAGGCATTTGTCGGAGAGAATGTATACGCAACTAATGTGGCTGGGCCATACGTGAACAATATGGATGCACACTTAGTCATGCCTCCAATTGATGTACCGGAAGGAGATTCATTCTTACAATTTAAAAGCTGGCATGAATTTGAAATTAGCTCCTCCGGTACAGCATATGACTACGGAAATCTAGCCATTTCCACAGATTTAGAAAATTGGACTACCTTAGAGCAATTTGTAGGATCATCAGATGGATGGAGTAATATTGAAGCTGATTTAAGGGATTACCAAGGACAACGCGTATACATTGGCTTCTACACGTATTCTGATGGTAGTGTTACAAGAGATGGTTGGTATATAGATGAAGTTGCATTAACAGATGAATCTCAATACAACAATGATTCTGAACCTCCAACATTTGAGCATACACCACCTGAGATTGCATATAGTGGAATGGCATTAAATCTAGATGTGCTAGTTCGAGACAATATGCTTGTTGGTGGAGCAACTTTACATTATCAAGATGAAAATGGTGATTGGCAAGCGCTAGAGGCTGAATTAGAATCTGGAAGCAACTTAGAAGCTACTTTCTCTGTCGTTGTTCCGGGAAATCAAGTTACAGGGGATTCTTTCACTTATAAGTGGGAGGTTTCTGATTATGCTGGTAATACGGTAGAAAGTGATGAATACGTCATTTCGCTTACGGATGGTATAACAGTTGGATACTTTGAAGACTTTGAAAATAACCCTCAAGGTTGGACGCTCATTGGAAGTAATAATGTTTGGGAACTCGGAGAACCAACGTCCGGGCCAAATGAAGCGGTTTCTGGTGAGAATGTGTATGCAACAAATTTAGATGGACAATATCCATCTAGAATGGATGGAACACTTATTATGCCAGGAGTACAAGTTCCGGATGAAGGTGCTTATCTACAGTTTAAGAGCTGGCATGAATTCGAACAATCGTCTACAGGAAGAGCTTGGGATTATGGTGAAGTTGTTGTATCAACTAATATGAGTGATTGGACAACATTAGCAGAATTCCATGGTAGTGCAACGGAATGGCAGGATGCTGAAGTCGATCTATCAGAATATGCAGGCCAAACTATTTATGTTGGGTTTTATGCTTATTCAGATGCTAGTGTCGAAAGATTAGGTTGGTATATTGATGATGTGGCATTAGCTGACTCTTCCTTAAACCTAGAGAATAATCCTGCTAGCAAGAAATTCACAAAGCAAGATGAAGCAGCTGAAAAAGAAAAAGAAGCGAAGTTAGAGAAGGAATTAGCAAAGAAAACAAATACTAAATCAGCTAAGGATGATGCAGAAGCATCTGTAGAAACGAGTGATAATCAAACGAGTGGTTTACCACTTGAAGCTATCGTATCCGTGCTTGAAAATGGTCGCTCTGTATCTACCAATCCACAAGATGGAACATACAAAATGACACTACCTTCTGGAGCGTATACTTTGGTAGCAGAAACGTATGGATTCCGTGCAGAGGAACAAAGTGTGACAGTAACAGAAGGGGATACAGCTACAGCAAACTTTGTACTAGAGGAACTACCAAAAGCAACTGTTTCAGGAACTGTTACAAGCGAACAATCGGGTAATCCAATAGTAGATGCAACACTTCTATTAGTAGAAGATGCTAATGTAGAACCAGTTAAAACGGATGAAAATGGAAACTTCTCTATTACAGCTTATGAAGGAACGTACACATTAAAGGTTATTGCTCAAGACTATAAAGGGCAAGAAATGGAAGTAACATTTGACGAGAATAAAACATTAGACATTGCACTCGAACCATTCTTTACTATCCCAGGTGGAGAAATTGGTTATGATGATGGAACGGCAGAAAATGCACGTGTATTTTATGATGCTGGTAATGGTTGGGCAGTAAAAATGTCACTACCTGAAGGGCAAGAACAAGCGATTGTTACAGATGGGGTATTCCAATTCCATGGAACAGATTGGCCAACCCCTGGAGGAACTGGTTTTGCAGTAGAAGTATGGAGTGCTGGTGCTGACGGACTCCCAGCTGAAAAATTAGCAGGGCCAATTGAAGCAGAAGCAATTCGTGATCTAAACGAGTGGACTGTAGTTGATTTAAGAGAACATAATATCCAAGTAGATGGTGACTTCTATATGGTTTATATTCAGACTTCACCAAATCCCAATGCACCTGGATTAGCGACGGATGAGAATGGTCCAAATGCTGGAAGAAGTTATCAATATGTAGGTGGATCATGGTCGTCGTCACCAGCTGATGAAGGAAATTATATGATTCGTGCCCGTGTCGCGTATGGAGTAGAAAAACCAGAAATCACTTCTCCTGCAGACGGTACTTTCACTAATGAGGCTACTGTAACTGTAGAAGGTGCAGCATCACCTACTACAACAGTTAGTTTATTGAATAATGATGCAGAATTAGGCACAGCAGAAATTGGTGAAGATGGATTATTTAGCTTCGACATTGAATTAGAAGAAGGTCAAAATAATCTACAAGCCGTAACCTATGTCAATGGCGATCAAGCGTCAGCTTCTGAAGTTGTTACCGTAACATTAGATACGATCGCACCTGAGTTGAATGTTGTAAATGTAGAAGATGGGCAAAAGACAAATCGTGAGACATTAACTGTACAGGGATCGGTCCATGATGATAATCTTTCTACGGTCACAGTCAATGGACAAGAGGCTTCTGTGGAAGATGGAGAATTCTCAAAACGAATCATGCTTGATGAAGGAGAAAATACGATAGAAGTAGTTGCAACCGATGCAGCTGGCAATACAACTACTCAAACGTTTACAGTTTATGCGAAATTTACAGCTCCAGAGATTACAAATTTAACACCTGCTGAAGATCAACATTTACATGTCGGTCAAAGTGTTCAGATTGAGTTTGATAGTGAGCCTGGATTAAAAGCATCCTTTGTCGTTCAAATGCCGCTTACCAATTTAAATGGGGTGACATCCTATAATCCTATTGAACTTCCATTAGTAGAAACTACACCTGGACATTATGTCGGTTATTGGACAGTACCGAGTAATGTACTTGCTGAAGGTGCCGTTATCGAGGTTAAGGTAAGGGATAGCTACGGTAACGAAACTCGTCAATTAGCAGATGGAAGACTATTTATTACAGAACAAAGTGACGGGAATAATAGCCAAGGGAATAAAGGTACTGATAAAGAGAAAGGCAACAATGGAAAAGGTAAGGATAAGAAGGACACAAATAAAGGAAAAGGAAATAATTAAATTTCTGAAGCCTTGAGAAGGCTGGACATAATGAAAATAAATGTAAAACCGAATGATACACGATACTAGCTCCGGAAATATACGTAGACTCCTGCGGGAGGAAAGGCATAGGTGAGACCCCTAAAGAAGTAGCACGAGGAGGCTCACCAGCCGCCCGGCGGCAAGGTAGACACTGCGATGGTTTTATCGAGCAGATGTCGCCCCTGTACTGGAAGTGAAAGCGAAGTATATTTCCGGAGCGAGGTCGGTTGCTCATCATTCGGTTTTTCCTTTATGATTATTTTTTTATCCCAGCCTCCTTTTTTCATATTATGTAAATATTATTGTCGAATGAACACTAAAAATAGTAATTGAATTTTATAGGAGGAGTATCTATAATAGGTCTATCTTTATAAATAGTACTTGAGGTGCAAAACATGGAATTTAATATCGGCCCACGTATGGTAAAAACGGGTCTAGCAGTAGCATTAACATTACTTGTTACGGAATTGTTAAACTTAGAACTACAAATCGTAGCAGGTATTGCTGCAGTATTAGCGATGCAGCCATCCATTATGAGGTCTTATACGTATATAAAAGAAGTTATTATTTCGAATAGTGTTGGGATAGTCTTTGCGTTAGGTGGATATTTCTTATTAGGTAATCATCCGTTATCTGTTGGGGCTATTGTTATTATATCTATTGCTATTAATATAAAGCTCGGGCTGAATAAAACTGTAAGCTTGACCGTCTTAACAATTATTACAATGATGCTAGGTGGAGATAACGGAATTAGTTATATGTATATTATCGAACGTCTATCTTTAGTAGCTATTGGCGTTGTATCTGCATTTATCATTAACGCACTAATCATGCCTCCAAATCACAAAAAGATATTGTTTTCGTTAATTAAAAAGGCAAGTGAACAAACCAACTTTTTATTACGGGTCATATCGAATAAGACGATGAGTGTACCGCAAATGAGAGCAGAGGATAAAGAGGCGGAAAAATTAATCAACGATGCTAAAAATTATTATGAGATAATATCGGATGAAAGAAATCGACTTTTTATTAGGAAGCGGTTAAGCTTTTTCCGTAGTATTATTATCTATAAACATATGATTCAAGTTCTAAGTAAGAAACATACGCTTATTCGGGAATTAGAAAAGAATATTCATGATATAGAAATGATGTCTAGTAATAAATCGTTTCTAATTAAAAAACTGGTACAAGAGATTAATTCTTATTGTGAGAATATATTGCTTTTGTATGAGGACAAGATCATTTTAGATAAGGATTTACAAAAAGAGACGAAGGCAGCAATGCAGGTAACCATCAATAATTTGATTGAGGAATTACAAGGAGCAGAATTTTCAAAGTGGGCAAAAGTTTTTCCAATTGCTAATAGCATTATAGAGCTGTTTTTCGAACTGAATAAGTTAGAGCGTTTTGTTAGATTGAAAGAAAATAAGAAATAAAACGGGGCATAAGAGTTTGGGACAAAATTATTTATTATAATAGAAAACCGAATGATGAGTTCATAACCCCTTCCGAAAATATGTTTGATGTTGCATTACTGGGGTTCTGGGAGGGGCCAATCCTCCCTTGCCTATTTCCGGATCACATCATTCGGTATTACATTTATTTTTTTAGTTATATCCTAGATTCTTATTATAGTTATTTGGAACCTACACGAAAAAAACTATATTAAAGCATCATGGTTTGATTTTATACCCCATAATATTAAAGTATCCTAGATAGTAAGAAAGTAGCATTATCCCTAATAATACACCTACCATCATCAAAAGAAATAGCCAATCCCTCTTTTTAACCTTTAATTCTCGGTAGTAAGTTCGGTCGGGGTCTCCAGTAAATCCTTTGGACTCCATCGCAATAGCTACTCGTTCAGCTCTACGAATCCCATTTGCTAGTAAGGGAATGATATAGCGACGGAACTGATGTAATCTTTCCTTTATGCCTGTTGCCCTTCCTACTCCACGAATCCGATGTGCTTTTCTGATCGTATCGAATTCTTGTTTAAATGTAGGCAAGAAACGATACCCGGCTAGAATACCATAGGTGATTCTAGGCGATAGTTTACACTGTTGCATCAGGCTTAACATGAACTTGGTAGAATCGGTCGTAAGCGCAAATAATAGGGATAGTGAAACAAAGCAAAGTGATCGTAATGCTAGACTTATCGCGGTGAGGACACTACCGACTTGAATTTCAAACATAAAAATATGAAATAAAACATCACCACCAGAGAAACGTCCACTTGTATATAGCATCGTCATCCAGGCAAGCCCCAAAACAAGGAAAAGAAAGGGAGCAAACATTTTTATCCACTTCTTGAAGGATATCGTCGTGAGTAAGAATGTGATGCTAATAATAAACACAAAGTAGAGAAGTGGAGTCATAACATCATACATTAAACCGAGTAGTACGCCAGGAATTAATATAGCAATCGCTTTGATAGCCGGATTAATAGACGAAATCATGTTGCTCACCAACTCTATATTGTTTTTCCATGCGATATGGTAACCGCAGTTTTGCTTTCGAAATAATATCCTGTTGCATCCATAGTTCATCTGGTGTACCAGAGAAACAAAGTCTCTGCTGATCCAATACGATTATCCTATCGGCGAAATCAGCAAGATCCATATCATGTGTAATCATGACTACACTCGTTCCGCTTTCTAAAAGCTGTAAGAGAATTGCTAACATTTCTCGTGTGTTATGAGCATCTTGGCCAAAAGTTGGTTCATCCAATAGAAGTAAGGAAGGTTCTTCATCTAGCATCGTTGCTACACTTAGTCTTCTTTTTTGTCCACCACTTAACGAAAAAGGATTAGCATGTTGTAGATGAGTCAAATTAAACTGTTCAAGAAGCTTTAATACACGATGGTTTATTAATTCATCCGCTATACCATTTAGTCGCATACTGAATGATATTTCATCATATACCGTGTCAGTTATAAATTGATGCTCTGGATTTTGGAAAACAAACCCCATTTTACTTCTTAGTTCATTCTCTTTCCATGCTCTTAATGGTTTATCAAAAAATGTCACTTCTCCAGAATCAGGAACTAATAGACCGGACATCAACTGGAGTAGGGTAGACTTGCCTGCTCCATTTTGGCCAACAATCGCAACCATTTCACCTTGAAATAATTCAAGATTAATATCTTGTAAGACATCTTTTCCCTTGTAACTAAAACATACATGTTCAAGAGAATAGATTATGCGTTGTTTCTGTTCGACTAATCGTTTGTCAAATGGATAAGGTGCTTGGTATTTTTTCGGTAGAAATATACCTTCTTGCTCCATTACCATATCCTGAAAAATTTCATCTGGCTGACCATTTGCCATCAAGGTACCATTTTTTCCTAAGACTAATAAGCGGTTTATAATAGGAAGCCAATCATCCGATTGATGATCAATGATAAAGAAAGCGGTATTCGTTTTCTGCTTTATTTGATGTACTAGGTTAATAAACTCTAAACTAGAAACGGGATCTAGATTTGCTGTTGGTTCATCTAATATGATTAGCTTTGGTTCTAGTAAAAGAACAGCAGCTAATGCGATTTTTTGTTTTTCTCCACCAGATAGTTCATGAAGGTTTCTTTTCATGTAGCTTTCCATCTTCATTAGTTGAAGAATTTTTTTAATGCGATTAGGCATTTCCTTTGAAGGTATCTTCTTATTTTCTAATGTAAAGGCTAGTTCGTCTTCAACAGTAAGCATGCAAAACTGACTTTCTGGGTCTTGGAATACAATCCCAATATACTGGGATAATTCTCCCTTGGCATAATTCGTTATATGATTTCCTTCAAAATAGATATCACCAGAAGAAATTCCTTCAACTGCCTCAGGATAAATCCCATTTAAGCATAGTGCGAGGCTACTTTTTCCCGAACCACTAGTCCCCATTAATAATGCAATTTGATTAGAATAGATAGAAAATGTTAAATCGTTTAAGACTGGAGATTGCTCTTTATTTTCGTACCAAAGACTAAAGTTATTTAGTTGGATTAACGGTTGGATTGCTTCGTTATACAACTTTTGATTCACGTTTTTCACGTAATTCCTTTCCTAATGCATAGCCTCTTAATACACCAGTTTTAGCCAGTTGATCTCCAATCCATTTACCTAATATCCCAGCCAGAATAGCACCACTAATAATTCGAATGATTAAAGAAGCAATAATAATCCAACTTTCTAATGCTATAATCCCTGAGGCAAATAAATGATAGCCAAAGCTCACACAGGCAGCAGTTACTCCTGAAAGCATAAGTACTGGTAACGTATATTTACGCCAACCTGTTAAAGCAAATGCTAACTCTGCACCTAATCCTTGAATAAAGCCGGACAGAATAAGTGTAGGACCAGCGGTAGTTCCCATTAATACTTCTACAACAGCTGCAATGACCTCGGCGGTTAATGCGACACCAGGTTTTCGAATAATATAGGCAGCTATTATGGATACAATGAACCAAATACCAAAAATAAATTCGTACCCTAAGGGACCTAATCCCAAGGGGGTAAGTAAGGTTGTAATTCCTTGACCTACAAAAAAGAACAAGAGATAGATAATCCCAAATACAACCCCTAAAATTGACATTAATATAATTTCTTTTAAATTCCATTTTTTAGACATGACATTACTCCTTATTTATTGGATGGACTATTTGCACTAATGGTGAACGTCATGGTTACATGAGATACCTCTTCTTGAACTTGTTGAAAGGCCTCCTGCATCGTACGGAAAATAGCATGTACATCGCCATCCAAGCGTGTTGCGTAGTGGCTTCCACTTACTGTAACGCCACGTGACTTCGATAGATCAATTTGTTGATAAATTGTATCCATATAGTCCTCTCTCCCCAATGGGTATAAGGCAAATTTACAGCCTGCCTGTTGCGTTATGGAAGCACTAAGCTCTTCGTTTAATGGTTCTTCTGTTTCATCCATATAGACATCTGCATCAGTATCTCCAGGACAGCCAATTGAAAAAGTACCACTCATTGCTACATGTTCCCCTGTTTTTGCTGCGTGTAAGAAGATGGCTTTTGTTACATCAAAAATATGGACCATCTTTCCACGTATACAAGTACTAACATCATCTGTATCCTTCCATACCTTTGATGTATCCACCTCTTCTAAAGCTGTAAGTATAATTTCTACAAACTGATTGCTCATTGGGAAAAGCGTAAACTGACAACCCGCAATTCTACTTGTACCACAAGCGTTATTCATCATAAATTCCTCCTCAAAATTTTTGCAACAAAAAAACTGCATCCCGTGGGAATGCAGTTTGGTTATGTATAGGAGTTCAAAAGTATCAAAAAAGAACAACATAAGGCCAACTACACTTCCCCACGCTAGTATTATCTAGATCGGGTTATAAGGGTCAGACAATGTCTTCTCAGCCACTTAAAGTAGCTCCCCTAGTGCAAACGATAATATGCAATTATGTTACAAAAACACTATAAACAAATATGGACCGAATGTAAAGGGGGACTTTTAGCCTAAAAAGTGATTACCACTTATTAATAGTAGGATCTAATGCTGTAAAAAACATTTATATTATTGCATTCCACGATAATTGAATTAGTCAAGCATGATATTATGAATATTTTGTAATTAAATTATAAAATTGTATAATTGAGGTTGCGGGTATTTGCAAAAAAGAAAGGGGATGGAAAAGAGAACGTATTCTATTGATGATATAGTGTCTACCGTTTACATAATTTCAAGTAATGCATAATCGTTTGAAAAAAAGTAAAATTGATAATATTGGGGAAATACCCTTAAATTTTGTCTGTTTTTGACAGTAATATGGTATTATTCAACTAGGATTTCGTATTTATGAGGTGGGAATATGGAAGTATATGTAGCACGGCAACCAATTTTAAATAAAAAGCTTGAAGTGTTTGCTTACGAATTATTATATAGGGATAACCAACGTGAGAATGTATATTTGGCGGGGAATGATAATCATGCCACCTCTGAAGTGATTAATAGCTTTTTACAGTTTGGTATTAATGACCTTTCAGAAGGAAAACCCTGTTTCATTAATTTTACTGAGACTTTATTAGAAAATACTATTCCTACATTTTTGCAGCCTGAACTAATGGTAATTGAAGTATTAGAATCGGTTAGGCCGACAGATCAAATCATAGAAACCTGTCAAAATTTAAAAAAACTAGGGTACAGAATAGCATTGGATGACTTTGAATGTAGGGAAGAAGATGAGAATTTCCATAAGCTTATTCATTTAGCAGATATTATAAAAATTGATATTCAAAAAACAAGTAGAACGGAACAGCTAAGAATTATGAATCGTCTTCAGGATACATCCATTGTCTTTCTAGCTGAAAAGGTGGAGACAAGAGAAGAATATGAACAGTGCGTAAAAGATGGTTATACATATTTTCAAGGGTACTTCTTCAGTAAACCTGTCACCTTGTCGACGAGAGACTTACCTGTACTGCACCATAACCTATTCATTCTTATCTCGGAGCTTTCTAAGGAAGAACCAGATATTGATAAAATTACACAATATATTGAGTCCGATGTGTCCCTTTCCTATAAACTATTACGATTACTTAATTCCCCAGCCATCGGACTCGTGTATGAGATTAAATCTATTAAACAATCCATCGTATTATTGGGCCTAATCGAACTTAGAAAATGGATCTATGTCATATCATTTCGAGAACGATACGATAAATCAGATCGGTTAACAGAAGAAGTCATAAAACTTAGTTTAACAAGAGCAAAGGCGAGTGAATTAATAGCACTTCACATAGGTAATCGTAAAGATAGTTCAAGATTATTTTTAACGGGTCTCTTTTCATTAGTAGATACGATTTATAAGCAACCTTTAATTCATATCTTGAAGAATCTTCCTCTCGAGCAGGTTATTAAAGATACATTATTAGGGAAAGAAACCTCATTAACTTCTGTAAAAAACTTAGTTTGTGCTGCGGAAAAAGGAGAATGGTCCAAAATGGATGCATTAGCAGGGGAATTAGGGATTAATGCTAAGTCCTTCAATAATCTCTATAAACAATCTGTTAAATGGGCAAGGGATGTTATGCTTGGAAAGGAATTAGTATAATTATAGGTCCAAAATTAAGAAGAACTTTGTCATAACAAGGACAATAGTTCTTCTTATCACTTTTTATCTTTCTTGATGATGTTTCCAATATGTGTCCTCTTTACTTACAGGACATTGTGGAAATACTTCGTTTTTACTTAATTTTGCCGTTGCCCCTGACTGACACATATAGGACCCTGATAATGGTACACCTTGACCGGTACGATATTCACGTAAATCTCTATCCAAGATACACACCTCCGCCTATAATATACCCCATATTCAAGCCTCTTACCCAAAGTATGGTTACTTTGGAGCATTTTAATGAATGTACAGAATATATCATGTATACTGATAATTAAACCTATCGATTAGGAGATGGTACTATGATTTTATATGAAATTGAACAGTCATTTAAATCTTCTAAGTTAAAAAACTTGAAACATATAATATGGAATGAGATGAAACAAAATAGTAGTATAAATGATTTACCTCCTGGAGCAGAGGTAGCTATTACAGCTGGAAGTCGTGGTATAGATAATATAGTCAAAATATTAAAAGAAATTGTTTTGTATTTACAAAGCAAGAAGCTGCGACCTTTTATTGTTCCTTCCATGGGAAGCCATGGCGGGGCAACAGCAGAAGGACAGGTTCGGGTATTAGAACATCTTGGGATTACTGAACAATCAGTTGGGGCGCCAATTCGATCGTCTATGGAAGTCATTAAAGTTGGAGAAATACATGATGATTTCCCAATCTATATGGACAAGCTAGCCTATCAGGCGGATGCGATTATAGTGATTAATCGAATCAAGTCTCATACAGCTTTTAGCGGCAAGATAGAAAGTGGTTTAAGTAAGATGGTGTTGGTTGGCTTAGGGAAGCAAAAAGGTGCAAGCTTCTTTCATAGTCAGGGAGCAGATAGGATGGAATATAATCTTGTCGAAGGCTCGAAAGTGGCACTAGAAAATTCTCCTATTCGTATGGGGCTTGCTGCCGTAGAAGACAGTTATGACCAGACCGCAATTATCCAGGGGGTCTCGGTAGATAATTGGCATGAAGAAGAGGCTAAACTATTGAAGAAAGCAAAAGAACTAATGCCTTCCTTACCCATTAAGGATATTGATTTATTAATCGTCGAAGAGATGGGAAAAAACTATAGTGGTACGGGGATGGATCCGAATATAATCGGAAGACTACGGATTGATGGAATAGAAGAACCAATAGAGCCAAGAATTAAAAGAATAGTTGTACTAGATTTATCAAGTGCTTCACATGGAAATGCACAAGGGGTAGGTCTTGCCGATTTTACTACAGAGAGATTGTTTCATAAGGTTGATAGAGAAGCAACGTATATGAACTGTATTACTAGTACTTTTTTAAGAAGAGCTATGTTTCCGTTTATCTATCCTACTGAACAAGATGCGATTGAGCAAGCATTACATAGTTTAGGGCCTAATTTTAAACGAGATAATGCTTCCATTATCCAAATTGCTAACACATTACATCTAAATCGTTTGATCGTTTCGGAAACAGTATTAAAACGTATTCCTCCCGATGTTTCATATACTGTGATAAGAGAAATGAATTGGTCATTTGAAAGAGGGGAACTTTCCTATAAATTATCTAATTAATGCAAAAGACAACTTCATTTTTTCTTCTGAAGTCAAAGCTTACATTCATTAGTTCGAATAAGAAGGAGTACATATGATAAAAAAACAGTTAAATCAGGATATTTCCATTCAACTAAAAGCGGATTATAACTTTATTTGGTTAAGCAGATTTGGTCAAGTCTTTGCAGTATTTGATCAACAAGATTCTGGTAATATAAGCTTTGGAGTAGAAAGCGAAGGAGTTAAACGATTTTTGAAATATGCAGGAGCGGAGACTCTTCATGGTTCTGTTTCTCCAGAATTGGCAGTTCAAAATCTTAAACAATCGGTTGGAATTTATCAAGACCTATCCCATGCTTCTTTAGTCAATTTATTGGATCATATGGAAGTGGGGGATGGATATTGTCTTTTATTTGATTGGTTTGGTGGAGAAGTTTTACACAATCACTGGAATTTCCCACCACCACTTAAATATGAACATCCTGATTCACCATTCTTCCGGTTTAAACAATTGCCTATAGAAAAACGACTGGCAGCTTTTAAGCAAATTTTGGAATTTCACGTTCATGTTGAACGTCATGGATATGTTGCCATTGATTTTTATGATGGAAGTATATTATATGATTTCACGAATTACCAGCTTAAAATTTGTGATATTGATTTATATCAGAAAAAGCCATATATAAACACGATGGGGAGGATGTGGGGCTCATCTCGATTCATGTCCCCAGAAGAATTTGAATTAGGTGCTGTAATAGACGGCAGCACAAACGTCTTTAATATGGGAGCGATGGCTTTTTCCCTATTAGGTGGAGAATTAAATCGTTCATATGATAAATGGGAAGCTGGCAGAGAGCTGTATGAGGTTGCCATTAAGGCGGTGGAAAAGGATCGAAACAAACGCTTCCCTAGTGTAGAAGTGTTTTATCAAGAGTGGAATAAAAGCGACTCTTGAGTAAATACAACGATGCACGATAACAGCTCCGAAAATAAATGTAGAAGCCTAGCTTAACAGCTTTAGCAAGCGTTATTTCCGGAGCCGTGTGAGGTGCACGTTATATCATTCAAGTTGTTAGTTGAATATCGTTTTCCTACTAAAAACTATTTTATTTAACTTGGCCATACGAATTAACTTCAAACAAATCAATTAACTCAATGTCCTTATGATTATCTTTAAACCAGTTCAATGCAAACTCATTACGGAATAGGACGAGATAATTATCGTTACGATCACGAACAAGTAAATTACGATCATCAAATAGCGATTCCTTTACCTGTTCTGCCTTCAACCATCGAGGTATCCGTTCCCCAATCGATTCAAACATAACCTCTACATTGTATTCATTTTCCATACGGTATTTAAACACTTCGTATTGCAATTCACCTACTGCTCCGAGAATATAGGACTCCGTTCGTTTGTCTTTAAATAGTTGAATGGCTCCTTCTTGTACAAGCTGCTCAATTCCTTTTTTGAACTGTTTCGACTTCATAACATTTTTTGCCATTACTTTTTTAAATAATTCAGGTGGAAACTTTGGAAGTTCATCAAATTCAAAAGCTGCCTTTCCTTCTAGTAATGTATCTCCAATTTGATAGGCATTAGGATCATAGATTCCAATAATATCTCCAGCATAAGCTTCATCGATTGTATCTCGGGTAGAAGCAACAATTTGTTGCGATTGTGATAGCTTAAATACTTTACCTGTACGGGATAGCTTCACACTCATACCACGTTCAAACTTACCAGAGCAAACGCGAACGAAGGCAATCCGGTCTCGGTGTTTAGTGTTCATATTCGCTTGAATTTTAAAGATAAATCCAGAGAAATCAGGATTATCCGGGGATACAATTCCCTCAGTTGACCTTCTAGCTTGGGGTGACGGTGCAAGCTTTATAAATGTATCAAAAAAGTCATGGACACCAAAGGGAGCTAGTGCACTTCCGAAAAATACTGGTGTTTGCTCTCCGTTTAAAACAGCTTCTAATGAGAATTGGTTACCAGCCTCATCTAATAATGCTAATTCCTCTTTTGCGGCCTCAAATTCGCTTGTGGTAATCATAGCTTGATTATCTTCGTTCTCTAGTTCTCCATACGGAATGTGAGATTCAGCTTCATTACCATTAAATTTAATAAATTGTTGATTCATTCTATCGAATATACCAAGGAAACGTTTCCCCATACCGACAGGCCAGTTCATAGGGTATGTTTCGATTTCCAGAACTTCCTCAATCTCTTCTAATAGTTCGAAGGGTTCTCTACCTTCACGGTCCAATTTATTAATAAACGTAAAAATAGGAATACCACGCATTCTACATACTTTAAATAATTTAATTGTTTGTGGTTCAATACCTTTTACCGAATCAATAATCATAACAACACTATCGACAGCTGTCAGTGTACGATACGTATCCTCACTGAAATCTTCGTGTCCAGGAGTATCGAGAATATTTACTTGAAAATCTTTATATGGAAAATTCATTACACTGGAGGTAACGGAAATACCACGCTGTTTTTCGATTTCCATCCAATCAGATGTAGCGAATTTACCAGATTTTTTACCCTTTACCGTACCGGCAGTACGAATTAGATTTCCATATAATAATAATTTTTCAGTTAATGTTGTTTTCCCAGCATCTGGGTGGGAAATGATTGCAAATGTTTTTCGCTTTGCTACTTCATCTTTTATGCTCATGTCTATTTCCTTTCCCTATAGAACTTACAAGGTATTACATACCTTATCTATCATACTATATTCAATGTAAATTGCATAATTGATTATATATGTCACTTCTTATGTAGTTATAAGTGGATAAGGAGGATCAGTCTATATCACTGTATAAAAGTTCTAAAACGCCAAAAGCTCTTAAGTGAGAATACATAAAACGTAAGGCCATACAGATAATACACAGCGAAAAAGCAGTATCTAGAAATAATACTTATAAATCAAAAAATTTAAAAATAACGGTTTGACATAATGTATTATAGTAGGTTAAACTTTATTCAACAAAGTTGAATAAAAGGATACAATATTGAATAAGAAATAATAAAAACGATTTTTTATTTTTCACATATTTTACTTATATACATGTAATCGGAAACAGGAGGCTTTTGTCATCAATAAAAAGGAGGGGAATACGTGGGAAAAAGACCAGATTTTGTTCAGTTAAAAGAAGTGGGCCCTCGTGATGGTCTACAAAATGAAAAACAGTTTATCACGACAGACGATAAAGTGGCATGGATAGATATGCTCTCTAATACGGGAGTAACAGAAATAGAATACTCTTCATTTGTTAATCCGAAATGGATCCCAGCCTTAGCAGATGCTAAGGAGGTTGGGAAGCGGATTAAGCGTAATCCTGCTGTCGTGTATTCGGCGTTAGTCCCAAACATAAGAGGGTTGGAGAATGCACTAGAAGCAGGTATAGACGGAGCGTCTGTTTTTATGTCAGCGAGTGGAACCCATAATGTAAAGAATATCAACAAATCGATAACGGAAACCTATCCTGTACTAAAGCAAGTTATTGATGAGGCGAAGAAAGAAAAGAAAAAAGTTACGGGCTATGTTTCTACAGTATTTGAATGTCCATATGAAGGGAAAATAACGCCAACTCAGGTTATGCAAGTATGTGATCAATTAATCACAAGTGGTGTGGATGATATTTCACTAGGGGACACGATTGGTTCAGCAGTACCCTCTCAAGTAGAACTACTACTGGATGAAATACTGAAGCGATTTCCAAAAGAAAAAATAATCATGCATTTCCATGATACCAGAGGAATGGCGATTGCTAATATCATGACCGCATTAAATTATGGAATAACGAGGTTTGATACGTCAATTGGTGGACTAGGAGGCTGTCCTTATGCTCCGGGTGCAGCAGGTAATGTCGCAACAAATGATGTCTTATATTTATTACATGGGTTAGGGATAAGCACAGGTATACAGGATAAAAAGGTTCAAGAAGCTTCTATTTTTATCCAAAACAAACTAGGAAAAAAACTTCCTAGTCGATCGTTAGCTTATGTAGAAGGAACAGGTTAATATAGGAGGATTGTGATTAAGGTGTAAAATCACAATCCTTTTTATTTTACATATAATTAAAAACTAAATTTCGTTATCAGTGGTAGAATGTAGGAAGATGACTATGACTAGATACCGTTTTCCGTATTAGCTTATTATTCTGTATCCTATTGTCTATTTATATTTTTGTAACGAAACCAAAGGTATCAAGTAATATTAATAAAGATAAAGTTAGCTAACGTATAAAATCTATCCTACTCTTGACTAGCAATTTATCTCTAATCTATGATAGAAGAAAGATTTGCAACAACAAGAGGGGAGAGAAAAATCATTAATCTGGAAACAATCGGGAAGAAAATAAAAGAAATGCGCCTGCGGAAAAAATGGACTCAGCAGCAAGTTGCAGATGAAGCAGGTATTTCAAAAAGTATGCTATCGAAAATAGAAAACGGGCAATCTGCATCTGCCATTGCAACCCTTTCTAAAATCAGTGAAGTACTCGAAGTTTCTCTCTCATGGCTATTAGATGAACAAAATGAACAAGACTTGGTTTTATTACCTAAGTCCAGTAGAAGGCCGAGATTTGGGGATGAAAATATGGGGTATTCCTATGAGCTTCTTGCCAATCGTTCATCACTATCTGGATTTGAACCGACTATTGTTCATGTAACCCCTAAGAATTTAAATGCTCGTGAAGATACCTATACGCACTCACAAGACGAATTTATCTTTATTCTCGAAGGGGCAATTTATCTTTTATATGATGGAAAAAAGTATTATATGGAAAAAGGAGATAGTGCTTGTTTCCAAGGTTCTAAACCGCATCTATTTGTTCCAGTAGATGAAAATGAAGCGAAAGTTTTAACATTTTTTATCGATAATCCTTTATAAAAGCCTTGCAATCGGTCTGAACGCTAAAGTTAGTGTCCCAATACTAGCTAATCGGTTCACCTTGCAAAGCTTTTTTATTTTAGCTTGTCAAAGGAGCAAAATTAATAGTTGATTAGCAATCGCTTTCATGATAGGATAATAAACAGAATTGATTGAAAATAATAAAAAATAATACGTTTACACCTTGTTTTGCAAAGCAATTATAAAAGCCCCAATCTGCCACTAAGTGCTCTATAGTGAACTTGTTTTTAGTATGATTAATGATGAAACTTACTATGATTAAAGGAGGAAGTTTATGGAGAAGGTCAAAAATAGGTGGCTAATCGCAGCATCTGCTCTTGGTGTTCACCTTTCCATTGGATCGGCGTATGCATGGAGTGTGTTTACCAATCCAATGATTGAACAGTATGGTTGGAGTCAGACACAAGTTTCTACAGCGTTTAGTATTGCTATTTTCTGCTTAGGCTTTTCGGCAGCATTTATGGGGCGCTTTGTAGAAAAAAACGGTCCTAAAAAATCAAGTATGCTAGCAGCGATATTCTTTGGGGTAGGAGTTGCTGGTTCAGGTGTTGCAACGCTTTTGGAATCATTGCCTTTATTATATCTTTTCTATGGAATTATCGGAGGAATGGGACTTGGAATCGGATACATATCACCAGTGTCAACACTTGTTAAGTGGTTCCCTGATCGGCGTGGCTTGGCAACTGGTTTGGCTATTATGGGATTTGGATTTGCTGCTATGCTCAGTGGCCCAGCCATCGAATCGTTAATAGGTTTAGTTGGAATATCGAATACATTCTTTATTCTTGGAGCGGTTTATTTTGTTGTCATGACGGCATCTGCTCAATATTTAGCACCACCACCAGAAGGTTGGGTACCAGCAGGCTTTGTGGAAAAACAAGAATCTGGGAAGACAAAGATTAAGATAAGAGAAGATTTATCCCAGTTAACTGCTAATGAAGCAATCAAAACAAGAAGATTCTGGATGTTATGGTTTATGTTATTTATTAATGTCACTTGTGGAATTGCCATTCTTGCCGTAGCATCCCCAATGGCACAGGAAATTACCGGAATGACAGCTATTGCTGCAGCTGCTATGGTAGGTGTGTTAGGCTTGTTCAATGGTGGAGGACGGATTGGCTGGGCGTCATTAAGTGATTATATTGGTCGTCCTAATGTATATACTGCTTTTTTTGTTATTCAAGTAGTGGCATTTGCCATCTTACCATTTGCATCTAATGCGATTTTATTCCAAGTTCTTTTGTTTGCCATATTAACGTGTTATGGTGGTGGATTCGCATCGATACCAGCATATATTGGTGATTTATTTGGAACAAAGCAATTAGGTGCAATTCATGGCTATATTTTAACTGCATGGGCTATGGCTGGAGTTGTTGGGCCTATTCTGCTTTCCTTTATTTATGACAATACGGGTAGTTATACGTTAACGATGACTATATTTTCTATTATGTTCGCTGTAGCGTTAGGGCTATCTTTGTGGATACGATTGGATATTAAACGACTTCGAGGGGAAAAAGAGAAGCTTGCTGTGCAGCATGCCTCTGCAGCAACACAAGAATAGCATATTGGTAATCGAAAAAGGGTCGCGACTTCAAATAAGGAGTCTGACCCTACATGTGTATCTCAACCAGCTATAAAGGAGGAGAACGTCTTGGGAAAAACGAAGCATACTGGTCCGATCAAAATATCGAAGAAGCCTGATCCGAAGCTTTGGGTAAGTAAAGTACCATTTGGATTAGGAAAAGTAAAGCCACATCATATTCGAGATACGATGAAAGTGGTGTGGGAGAATAAGGATAACTTACCATACGCAACTCGAATTCTTACGCAGGGTGTATGTGATGGTTGTGCATTAGGTGTTGCTGGACTTAAGGATCAAACATTAAAGGGTCCACATGTATGTACGACAAGATTGAATGTACTTCGTCTAAATACGATGGGGCCAATAAAGGAAGATATTTTACATGCTGATATAGAAGAACTGCAAAAGATGAATAGTACAGAACTTCGTAAGCTAGGAAGAATTCCTTATCCATTAATCCGTAAGCCGGGGGACCGAAATTTTAGACGAATATCATGGGATGACGCCCTAGATAGAATTGCGGATAAAATGAAAGCGGTTAATCCGAAGCAAGCTGCGTTTTATACAACGTCAAGAGGAATAACAAATGAAGTTTATTACACGTTAGCGAAGGTTTCTCGTTTTTTGGGAGTAAATAATGTAGATAATGCTTCACGTATCTGCCATTCACCATCTAAAACGGCGTTGAGCCGCTCTATTGGTGTGGGAGCTTCGACTTGTAATTATAAAGACTGGATTGGTACAGATGTCCTCGTATTCTGGGGATCTGTCGCCGCTAATAATCAACCTGTATCCACGAAATATATGTATGCAGCTAAACGTAAAGGAACCAAAATCATCATTATTAATCCATACCATGAGCCAGCAATGGATAAGTATTGGGTTCCTTCCATTCCAGAATCAGCACTGTTCGGAACGAAAATTGCGGATGATTTCTACCAGGTTAATATTGGTGGTGATATCGCCTTTATGCATGGAATAATGAAGCATTGGTTTGAAATGGAAGAACGTGAGCCAGGATCAGCCCTTGATCACAATTTTATAAACCATCATGTAAATGGTTTAGCAGAATTGCAAGCGAAAGTAAAATCCTATAATTGGAAGCAATTAGAAAAATCATCGGGTATTTCGAAAGCGAGGATGCTAGAATTAGCTCAGTTACTAGCTAAATCACGCTCTGCGGTTTTTGTTTGGTCGATGGGACTTACGCAGCATCGATTTGGCACAGATAATATATCACAAGTAGCTAACTTAGCATTACTTAGAGGTTTTCTCGGTAGAGAGCACTGTGGCTTAATGCCAATCCGTGGGCATTCTGGGGTGCAAGGTTCTTCCGAAATGGGTGCCGATCCATTCTCCTTACCAGGTGGAGGTCTCGATGAAAATAATAGGAAGCGAATAGAACAAATTTGGGGATTTGATATCCCGCAATGGCAAGGAGATATTGTTGGGGTATCCTTGGAAAATGCACTATTGCCAGAACAGCATGAAAGAAAATTAAAGCTCTATTATATGTCTGGTGGAAATTTCTTAGAAACGATGCCAGATCCAGATTTTGTGAAGGACAGTTTGGAAAATATTGATTTACGAGTGCATCAAGATATTATCTTGAATACCTCGACACTACTAGATGCCAAAGAGGCTGTTCTCGTTTTACCTGCTATGACGCGGTATGAGCAGCCTGGGGGAGGAACGTCTACTTCAACAGAGAGAATGGTCTATTTCTCACCAGAAATAAAAGGACCTAGAATCGAAGAAGCACGAGCAGAATGGGAAATATATATTGATTTAGCAAAAAGAGTTAGACCGGATAAGAAAGAGCTAATCGATTTTAAGGATGCCTCTGAAATCCGTGAAGAGATCGCTAAGGCAGCACCAAACTATGATGGGATTCAAAATTTAAAGAAAAAGGGTGATCTCTTCCAATGGGGAGGAGCATGGTTATGTGAAGATGGTATCTGTCCAACTCCGGATGGAAAAGGGAATTTAATTACAGTTGAATTACCAGAATTACGAAAACCTGAAGGACATTTTTATGTAACTACTCGACGGGGAAAACAATTTAATTCGATGATTTATCATGAGAAAGATCCATTTAATACTGCAGATCGATTTGATGTACTAATGAATAAAAAGGATGGAAAAGAGCTTGGTATTCAGGAGGGAGATGCTATTGTCGTCTTTAATCAGCATGGGTCATTTACTGGACGTGCAAAATTTGTCCCAGTACGGTCTGGTAATTTAGAAGTACATTGGCCAGAGGGAAATTCCTTAATTCCTAAGGGTGTCTATGAGAGCTTTGCTGGAATACCGGAATATAATACTGCAGTCATTGTGGAGAAAGCGGAAACCTACTATGCACAAAAAGATACCAAGTACGTGGAAAAACGTATAGAAGAATTAGAAATGGAACCACAATGAAGGTGAGACGATGAATGATATCAATCAGGATGGTTGGGAGATAGTTCGTTTTCATGGTAGAGAGGCATTAGAAGTGGAAGAGGAGATTGCTATAGAGTTTCCTTTAACCATTATTTTGAATGGGGAAGAATTTGCAACAATGCTCTGTTCCCCAACCAATCTAGAAGAGCTTGTAGTCGGATTTCTGGCTTCAGAGGGGATTATTCGCCTATTCAAGGAAATTAAAAACCTTTCGATAGATCAGGTGAGCGGATTTGCCTATGTCGACTTATATAAACAAATAAACTTGCGAGAGCAGGATTATTCCAAACGATTTATTGGTTCGTGTTGTGGGAAGAGTAGACAGTTTTACTTTAAAAGTGATGTCAAAACTGCTAAAACGATAACGAGTTCATTATCGTTATCTGTAGAACAATGCTATAATCTTATGAAAGATTTACAAGAACGTTCTGAACAATTTAAAAGAACTGGCGGTGTTCACAATGCAGCACTTGCAACACCAGAAGATTTGTTAGAGATTCGTACCGATATAGGAAGGCATAATGCACTAGATAAAGTGTATGGTAGTGTATTACAGAATCAAATCCCATTAGCAGATAAACTCATCGTATTTAGTGGTCGTATCTCATCGGAAGTACTGCTTAAGGTATCTAAGATTGGTGTTGGAATATTATTGTCTAAGTCAGCACCAACAGATCTAGCATTAAATCTAGCAAATGATCTAGGTATTACAGCAATCGGTTTTGCCAGAGAAAATAAAATGAACGTTTATACACATCCATCTAGGATTAAAGAAGTAAGTAGCAATAGCAAATACCATGCTTGATTGGCGTGGAGATAGAATAAAAGTGGATTTCTACTGAATTGCTACATGGGTGGGTAATCGTTTCAAACATAAATTTGGTGAGCCAATATCTCTTTTGAGAATGTTTGGCTCACCAGTCCATACGCCGTTGGAATTTTCTAGGATAATATAGCGAATGCTTAGGCTTTCGTTAGATATTTTTCTATTATTATCTCACCATTTTAGTCAAAACAGGTCATTAGGAGGCCGATACGCATGAATATTACGGATAAATTTGGTCGTCCCATACAGGATTTGCGTATTTCCGTAACGGATCGATGTAATTTTCGTTGTACATATTGTATGCCTAAGGAAATATTTGGGAAAAACTATCCATTCCTACCTAAAAGCCATTTACTAACATTTGAAGAGATTGAAAGACTAGCGAAGACATTTGTGAAGTTAGGTGTTAAAAAGATTCGTATTACAGGTGGAGAACCATTATTGCGTAGAGACCTACCCAACTTAATAGCTAGATTATCTGCCATTGAAGGGTTACAAGATATTGGTTTAACAACTAATGCTACATTACTAGAGAAAATGGCTGTATCGTTAAAAGCGGCCGGCTTAAAACGGGTTAATGTTAGTTTAGATGCTCTTGATAATGATGTATTTCAATTGATTAATGAAAGTGGCGTAAGTACGAATCGAGTAATACAAGGTATGGAAAAGGCTCTACAGGTGGGCCTTGATGTAAAAGTGAATATGGTTGTAAAAAAGGGTATGAATGATCAGGAGATTATTCCAATGGCTAAGTTTTTTAAAAATAAAGGTATTTCATTAAGGTTTATCGAATTTATGGATGTTGGCAGTACGAATGGTTGGGATTTTAGTAAAGTAGTGACAAAAAGAGAAATCTATGACCAGCTAACAGAGCATTTTGATTTAGAGCCAGTCGACCCTGCATATGTAGGGGAAGTAGCAAAGCGCTACCGGTACGTAGGTAGTAATGTAGAGGTTGGTTTTATTACTTCGGTTTCGGAATCCTTTTGCTCGACATGTACAAGAGCTCGAATTGCAGCAGATGGTAAGGTCTATACTTGCTTGTTTGCTGCAAGTGGATTCGATTTGAAAGAACTAATTCGCTCTGGGGCTACTGATGAGGAATTAGAGAAACAAATCATAGTAATTTGGCAAAATCGAACGGACAGATATTCCGATGAGAGAACAGAAGAATCCTCAAGAAATAAAGAAAAAATTGAAATGTCCTATATCGGTGGTTGATATTATCTTACTTAAGTGAGGGAAAGTCAATGAAGGATCGTTATTCGCGCCAGGAATTATACAAACCAATCGGAGTAAGTGGTCAAAAAAAGATACAGAGTAAGCATGTGTTAATTATTGGATGTGGCGCACTTGGAACGATGAATGCAGAAAGCTTAGTACGAGCTGGAATAGGTAGGCTGTCCATCGTTGATCGGGATTATGTCGAGGTAAGTAATTTACAAAGACAACAGCTATTTACTGAGGAGGATTGTTTGAAGCAATTACCGAAAGTGATAGCTGCTAAAGAACACTTACTTAACATCAATTCTACCGTCACGGTTAATGCGTATGTCATGGATGGTACGAGTTCGAATTTGCCATCATTGATGGAGGATGTGGACTTGGTTATTGATGCTACGGATAATTTTGATATTCGCTTTATTATGAATGATTTAATCCATCAATATACCATTCCATGGATATTTGGCTCCTGTGTCGGTAGTACAGGGATGAGTTATACCATCTTACCTCAAGAAACACCTTGCTTACAATGTTTACTTGATGCAACCCCAGTTTCAGTTGCAACCTGTGATTCAGTAGGGATCATCTCCCCGGCTGTACAAATGGTTGTCGCACTTCAGCAAGCGGAGGCATTAAAAATCTTAGTAGAAGATAATAAATCCCTACGTACGAAGCTAGTGACCTTTGATTTATGGAATAATATATTTCACACCATGGACTTAAAACGTGCAAAGAAAAATACCTGTCCTACATGTGGGGAGAATCCTATATATCCGAAACTAACCTATGCGTCACAAACCAAAATGGAAGTTCTTTGTGGGAGAAATACGGTTCAAGTTCGGTCGAAACGAGAAGTACATATGAAAGAACTTGCTAGACGATTAAGCGAAATTGGAACGGTTCATCAAAATGATTTTTTACTTTCAGTCGATTATCAATCATTTCGGGTTGTAATATTCAAGGATGGTAGAGTGTTAATTCATGGAACGAATTCAATTGAACAGGCTAGAAATATATATTATCAACTAGTAGGATAGGAGGGGCAGCATGGTAGAAAGAAGAAAACCTATCAAGGTTCAGGATGCGATCCAACGAATGATGAACTATAAAAAAACTGGGAGCTTACAGTATGTGCCAATTGAAGATTCCTATGGGCATTTTCTTGGTCAAGATTTAATTGCTGACCATGATGTGCCTTTTTTTGACCGCTCACCATATGATGGTTTTGCAGTTCGTGCAATGGATACAGTAGGTGCTTCAAGAAGTAACCCAATAACTTTTGAAGTAATCGGGGAAATAGGTGCCGGAAGTGTATTTCAAGAGGAAGTTGGGAAGAAACAGGCTGTTCGTATTATGACTGGTGCCATGATTCCTAAGGGCTGTGATGCCGTTGTGATGCTTGAGCTAGCAAACGAATATGAAGTGAATGGAGTTGCATATTTTGATTTAAAGCGTAGCTCTAAGGCAGGGGAAAATATTTCATTTACAGGAGAGGATACAAAAAAAGGTACGGTATTGGCATCAAAGGGAACTTTTATAAATCCGGGGATTGTAGCTTTACTTGCTACCTTTGGGTACAAAGAGGTTCCGGTCAGTGTAAAGCCAAAAGTCGGAATCATAGCTACTGGAAGTGAACTATTAGAGGTCGATCAATCTCTTGAACCAGGTAAAATACGGAATAGTAACGCCTATATGGTGTATGCTCAAGTGAAAAGAGCGGGGGGAGAACCAATCTATCTTGGCCATTTCTCAGATGATTTTGATACATGCTTTATCCAGGTGTCAGAAGCTTTGGATAAGGTGGATTTTTTAATTACTACTGGTGGAGTTTCCGTTGGGGATTACGATTATCTTCCCGCAATCTATGAGAAATTAGGAGCCAACGTATTATGTAATAAAATTGCGATGCGTCCAGGGAGTGTTACGACTATAGCGGAATACAATGGCCAGCTTTTATTTGGATTATCAGGCAATCCATCTGCATGTTATGTCGGATTTGAATTGTTTACTAGGCCTATTATCCGTGAATTTTTACATACTAGTACACCGTTTTTAAAGAAGGAAGTGGCTATCTTAGGAGCTGACTTTAGGAAAGCGAACCCTTTTGATAGGTTTGTTCGTGGCCAATTAAGGTTTAAAAATGGTAGGTTAATAGCAAATCCAATTGGATTGGATAAATCGAATGTCGTTTCTTCATTGGGGCAGGCAGATATTCTCATTCAGCTTCCCGGTGGAACTAGGGGATATGAAGCAGGGATGGAGGTCTCCGTTATTTTACTAGATGATCAAGAAGGTGTATCATTTGATAGCTTTATAAAACAGGAGATTTATTCTAAAAGGAGTAAATGAAATGAAGGAAGATATGTATGAAATTCTCGAGGAACCAATTCAAGTTGAGAAGATTATTGAAAAAGTAACAAGAAGAAAAGCTGGAGCTATTACAACTTTTCTAGGAACAGTTCGTGAGTGGACAGATGGCAGAAGGACAATTTTTTTAGAATATCAAGCCTATAAAACGATGGCAGTGAAGAAACTTGCCCAGATAGGGAAAGAAATTCAAGAAAGATGGCCAGATACAGAGGTTGCCATTACCCATCGGATTGGAAAACTAACTATTTCCGAGATAGCGGTTGTAATAGCAGTATCCTCACCACATCGAAAAGCAGCCTATGAGGCGAATGAATTCGCGATGGAGAGAATAAAACAAATTGTGCCGATATGGAAGAAAGAACATTGGGACGATGGAGAAACATGGATTGGAGATCAGCTTGAACAGAACGGTTATCCAAATGGTGAACCATCCTAGGGAGGTAGCAGAATGATTACAGTTCTATTTTTTGCCCAATTGCAAGAAGCGATAGGGAAAGAAAGATTGATTGTGGAAGAATCTGGAATAACAATTACGGAATTAAAGGAAAAATTGAAGATGGAGTACGCTTTACCACAACTAGATCATGTGATGACAGCTGTTAATGAGGAGTATGCACTGCCAACAGATACTGTTTGTTCAGGGGATATTGTTGCGTTTATCCCACCAGTAAGTGGGGGATAAGCAATGGTCATTCTGCAGGTAGTAGGATATAAAAATAGTGGGAAAACGACTATTGCAAAGGAATTGATTACGTACTTAGCAAGCGAAGGAATAAGAATTGCTTCACTCAAGCACCATGGACATGGTGGACTACCAATTGGTTTAGAGAAAACAGATAGTGAACAGCATAAACAAGCTGGTGCATATGTCGCTGGAGTACTAGGTGAGGATGTATTACAAGTATCCCATTCTGGGGATTGGCAAATTCAAGATATTCTTCTTATTTATCAACAATTAGGAGTAGAGTTCTTACTATTAGAAGGGTTTAAAAAACTAATTTTTCCCAAGCTAGTTCTATTAAAGAATGAAGAAGAGTTATCCTTAATTTCATCCCTACAAAATGTCATCGGGATTATAACCACCGCTGAAATTAATGCATCTGCCATTCCTTACCCTATATTTCATTTCGATGAAACCAATCGCATATGTACTTGGGTATATCATAACTATAGAGAGGGATGGTTATGATGGGAAAGGGCGTATCAGGAATTATAGTAGCCGGTGGAAAATCTAGTAGATTCGGTTCGCCAAAGGCATTTGCTGAGAAGGATGGGATTCCTTTCTATCAATATACGATAGCTGCCATGGAACCCCTAGTAGAATCGATTGTTCTCGTTTCCAGTAGTGAATTAATAACTAAGTTCACTAGCGAAGATACTAGCTGCAAAATTATTACCGATAACCCTGCCATAGCTGGACTGGGGCCACTAGCAGGTATTTATTCTGGAATGGAGCATCTAACAAGTGAGTGGTATTTGATTTCTCCGATTGATACACCATTTATTAATACAAGAACATATGAGATTCTTCTTGATCATATTGGAGCTGGAAAAGAAGCGATTGTACCAATTGTAAATGGAAGACTGGAGCCTCTTATATCGATATTTCATTGTTCCATAAAGGAGAAAATGAAGGAGCAACTACGCTGTAATATGCTTGCTCCGAGGCAACTATTTCAAAACAGTCAAGTAACTTATGTGGAATTTGAAGATGATAATCCATTTCGTAACATTAATTACCAAGAGGATCTAGAACAGTATATAAAGACAAAAGAAGGAGGTAATTAGATGCTGCAAGAACATCGAGAGAATGAGAGAGCTTCTGTGCAATGCTCCGTTATAACTGTAAGTGATACACGTACGAAGGAAACGGATAAGAGTGGAAAGCTGATTATACAATTATTAGAAGCAGAAGGGCATCGTATAACGCACTATGACATCGTTCGAGATGAGAAAAGACTTATCCAAGAAATGGTAAAAGGCGTTACGATACGTCAAGATGTGGATGTGGTACTTATTAATGGTGGTACAGGAATTTCGGAGCGAGATGTCACCATTGAAGCCATTCAGCCTCTTTTCACTAAGGAAATTCCAGGATTTGGTGAGCTGTTTAGAATGCTAAGTTATCAGTCAGATATTGGTTCTGCTAGTATGCTATCTCGGGCTACAGCTGGTGTAATGAATAATCGAATTGTTTTTTCTACACCAGGTTCACCAAAAGCTGTCCAACTTGCAATGGAAAAGCTAATCCTACCTGAACTTGGACACGTGTTGAAGGAAGTGACGAAGGATATCGATGAAAAGTAAGAGGCTGGGACATAGCTAAAACAAAGGTGATAAAATACGAACAATCACTACTTTAGCCCCGGAAATATACGGAGACTCCTGTGGGAGGAAAGGGCACGGTTGAGACCCCTAAAGAAGAAGCACGAGGAGGCTCACCAGCCGCCCACGAACCGCAAGTATATTTCCGGGGCGGATTTGATGCGCTAACTTTCATGTTCGGTTTATCCTATATTAGAAATAGTTTTGTCTAAAGCCTCTTAACTAATAAAGTTAACTACTTGCTTCGTTTATAATCTCCGCTCTTTCCACCACTTTTTTCAAGCAAATAGGTAGAACCAATCGTCATGCTTTTATCGATAGCCTTACACATATCATAGATGGTAAGTGCTGCTATCGAAGCAGCTGTTAAGGCTTCCATCTCAACTCCTGTACTACCAACAGTCTTAACCTCTGAGTGGATAATAAGTTCTATGTTATCATTTACTTCATTCCATTCGAACGTAATATTAACCCCGCTGATTGGAATCGGGTGACACATCGGAATGAGAGAGGAGGTTTGTTTGGCTGCCATAATACCAGCTACTTGGGCAACTGACAGAACATCACCTTTTTTTATTTGTTGCTGTTGTATTGCTTCATAGACGAGTTGGTTCATATGTATACTAGATCGAGCAACAGCTACACGGGAACTAGCTTCTTTATCAGATATATCAACCATTTTTGCTCGACCATCTTGATTAAAATGGGTAAGCATGATTATCATCCCCCTTTAATACTTCACTTACATTCATCATATTTTACTAATCAGAAAATGACAAGGATTCCCTATAGTATGAGGGTTTTTAGGGGGAAGTGGGTACCACTACTAACTAGAAAACGAAATGGATAATCCCTTGTTTATTTATGAATGAATTTATGTACGAGAATTATTTTGAAACCTAAAGTAGTGTCGCATCGTATTAATAGTTGCAATATCAGAAAATCTGATATGATTAGGATAAGCAATTATTTTTGTTTAACTATTAATTAGGGGGTACAACATTGGATTTCACCGTTTTTGAAAACAAATCTTCAAAAAAGAAACCAAAGCTATCGAAAGCTAAATCAATTACTTTATTGGTTATTGCTCTCGTTCTTATTGTAGGTTTTTTATCTGTTGGATTGTTAACAGATTATATTTGGATGGATAGTGAAGGGTTCCGTAGCGTTTTCGTATCCATTTTAAGTAGTAAATTATTACTTGCTGCGGTTGGTTTTGTTGTTTTTCTTGTACTATCTGTTGTTACATTTTATTGGATTCGTAGTTCCTATATTAGTTATTTAGATAACGAAAAACTACCACCAATAATTTTAGAAAAGAAGAAGAGTAGTGCTATTATATTTGCTATTTCATTATTAATTGGATTATTGGGTAGTTCTCTAGTACAGGGGATTGGTTGGGAGCCATTACTGAAATTCTTGAATCAAGCATCCTTTGGGATAACCGATCCGTATTTTGACATGGATATTGCATTTTATATGTATACATTGCCAGTATTGAAAATTGCTATAAATC
This sequence comes from Ornithinibacillus proteolyticus, assembly GCF_039581225.1. Classification (NCBI taxonomy): domain Bacteria; kingdom Bacillati; phylum Bacillota; class Bacilli; order Caryophanales; family Bacillaceae; genus Ornithinibacillus; species Ornithinibacillus proteolyticus. The sequence goes on from NZ_JBCPXV010000004.1 coordinate 74,054, forward strand.
TATTACTAGGCTTAGCCATCTTTTTCTTTTTAATAGAAGCAGGATTCTACTCTGTGTTTTCCATGTATCGCAAAAGTAAAAAAGCTCAAATTCATATGGGAGTTACTTTAGGGGTTATAGGTCTATTGCTAGCAGGTCTACATGTATTAGCTCCATATGAAACATTATTAACAAATCAAGTTAATATTTTTCAAGAAAGTGCTGTTTATGGTTTAAGCTACACAGACCAAATAATCAATATTCCTAAATCTTATATTTTAGCAGCAGTTGCTATTATTGGCACCATCTGGATGATTATTGCGATGAATCGCGGGAAAATTGTAGCTATGGCTATTCCAGTTGTAGTTTATGTCGCATTAGTTATAGTTGGTCAGGCTTCTAGTGTAATTGTACAAAGCTTTATTGTTTCTCCAAACGAGTTCTCGAAAGAGGAACCATACTTGGCGCATAATCTAGAATATACAAGAGCTGCCTATCAATTAGCAGAAATCAAAGAAGAAGAACACCCAGCTAATGATTCTTTAGATTCTGATATGATTGAGCGGAATCGGCTAACGATTGATAATGTACGAATTAATGATGTTAGACCGTTACAGGATGTTTACGATCAAACCCAAACCATACGACCTTATTATACGTTTAATGATGTGGATATTGACCGTTATATGATCGATGGAAAATATGAGCAAGTATTTATTAGTCCAAGGGAATTACGCACCGAGGATCTATCTGATCAAGCGAAAACATGGGAAAATCTTAATTTACGCTATACCCATGGATATGGTGTTGTAATGAGCCATGTTAATCAGGTAACACCACAAGGACAACCGGAGTATATGTTAAATAATTTACCACCACAAGGTGTTATCGACATTAGTCGTCCACAAATTTATTTTGGGGAAGAGCCCTATGATGAAGTAATTGTTAATAGTAAGAAGGAAGAATTTGATTATCCTGAAGGTGGCGATAATGCCACATCACGTTATGAAGCAGATAATGGAATACCGATGACTGGTTTAAATCGTTTATTATTTGCAATCGACACAGGTAACTTCCGTATGCTCGTCTCTGATCAGATAACGAAGGAAAGTTTATTACTTCATACACGTAATATCGTTGATCGTGTTAATAAAATCGCTCCTTTCTTTGAGTATAATGATGATCCATATATTTTCATTCGCGAAGATGGTAGTCTTGCCTGGATGATCGACGCATACCTTACTGAAGCACAGTATCCATATGCTGAGCCTTATAATAATAGTGGTGAGAATTATATTCGTAACTCTGTAAAAGTAGTTGTAGATGCGTACAGTGGAGAAGTTAATTACTATCCAGTAGATCCAACTGACCCATTGCTACAAACATATCGAAATATATTCCCTGATTTATTTACGGAAGAAATTCCTGAGGATGTTCAGGCACATTTCCGATATCCTGAAAAGTTATTTATAACACAAGCGACGATGTTCGGAACATATCATATGACCAATCTGGAAGTATTTTATAACCGTGAGGATGTATGGCAATTTCCGACAGAGAAGTACTATAACAAAGATATAACGATGAATCCATACTATGTCACGATGAAGCTTGAGGAAACAGAGATGGAAGAATTCATCTTAATACAGCCATTCACACCTAGAAATAGACAAAACATGATTGCATGGATGGGAGTTCGAAATGATGGGGAGCATTATGGTGAGATATTCGTACATCGTTTCCCTAAGCAGAAGAACGTATATGGTCCACAACAAATTGAAAATAGAATTAATCAAGACAGTGTGATATCACAGCAGTTAAATCTTTGGTCTCAAGGTGGATCAGAGGTTATTCGAGGGAATTTACTAGCCATTCCAATTGAAGATACGATTCTCTATGTGGAACCAATTTATATTGAATCGTCCAATGAAACATCACTTCCAGAAGTAAAACAAGTGGTGGTAGCATATGGTGATTATATTGTGATGGAAGAAACCTTTGAAAAAGCCTTAGACCGGATTCTTGAATTAGTGGATCCTAATCATGAATCAGATGAGGAAGTAGATCCAACTGAATCTAATGAAAGTGTTGAGGGTGGGGAGGATACGAATCCTATTCTTGATGCAGAGGATACGCTAATAGAGCTATCCGAATTATTCGATGCCTATCAAAATGCGCTTTCACAAGGTGAGTGGGAAAGAGCTGGAGAAGTAATGACTGAAATAGAAACATTATTAGAAGAAATTAATAACTGATAATGATAGAAGGGTGGTTGATAGGCTTTAGCCTGATAACCACCCTTCTTGTGTAATCAGTCAGGTAACTTGAACAGTTAAAAACAACGTATCAGGTTCATTCTTAGTATCCACCACCAACATAGGCAGAACCTACAATAATTAATAAAATGAATAGAACTACAATTAACGCAAAGTTATTCCCATAGCCTCCATTATACCCCATACTTACATTCCCTCCTTTATCTTTATTCAATGCTATCCTATGGAATTTCGTTTTAACGAGCGTGGACATTTATGACAAGGATAGGAGAAATGTGCTTTGTAATCATTTAATGAGACTTCACGAGGAATGTAACTATTGATGATTATCATCAGGATCGTCTAACTCTTTACTAAATTCTGTTTGCATGCCAGTAAACGTTCTTATATTCTGTGGTGAAGATCTGTTTTTGGCGTGAAATATATTGTCCTTTAAATAACGGTGATAGAAAACCTCACCAATAGCTATGCCAATTGCTGAGATTAATGCGGCATCAGTCAAGAAAGTGCTATCTTCGGTTAACCATAGTCCTAGTACATAGATGCCAACAAATGATAAGCCAAAATCACCAATAGTTGCCCAAAAGTTACGGACGCTAGGTAAGATGAAAATATCTCCTAAAAATGCCAATGTACTTATTATAATACTGATAATCAATATGTTCATGAGGCTTACATGATAAATTAATCCTAAAACAATCCATAGTATTGCTGTGGTCAATACAAGTTTTATGATAAAGGGTTTCAAATAATAGTTCATCCATTTATCCTCCTAACATCATTTGGTACTAATTTTCCCTTGTTCTATTTTTTCATTCTTTCTCAACTATCTATAATTTTGAACAGGTTAAAGCATACTACCATCGAGGTGATACAAATGTACAAACTACTTTCCCATAATGATTTAGATGGTGTCAGTTGTGGTATTCTAGCCAAGCTTGCCTTTGGTAAACAAGTACAGGTCAGGTTTAACTCCGTAGGGGGATTGGATAGGGAAGTAGCTTGGTTTCTAGATAGCGAGAATAAGGACACCTATTTGTTTATAACAGACCTATCAGTTAATGAGGAAAATGAAAAGCGGTTAGAACAGTTTTATCAAAGCGGCGGAAAGCTTCGATTAATTGATCATCATAAAACAGCATTACATTTTAATGCTTATAACTGGGGACATGTCGTAGTAGAAAATGAAGATGGTAATTTGAACTCTGCTACTTCTTTATTCTATGAGTTTTTGGTAAAGGAAGGCTATCTTGAAGCGAAGCCAGCAATTGATGAATTTGTCGAATTGGTAAGGCAATATGATACGTGGGAATGGGAAAAGAATGAAAACCATGAGGCACATCGTTTAAATGCATTATTTTATTTAGTTTCAATAGATGAATTTGAAGAAAAAATGATGGAACGTCTACAAGACAATGAACATTTCTTTTTTGATGATTTTGAAAAGAAGATACTCGTCATGGAAGACGATAAAATAGAGCGGTATATTCGCAGAAAGAGAAGAGAACTGATCCAGCATAAGATTGGAGACCACTATGCAGGAGTTGTATTTGCTGAATCCTATCATTCAGAACTTGGTAATGAATTAGGAAAAGGCTGTCCCCATCTAGATTATATCGCAATTGTAAATATCGGTAGTCGAAGAATGGGGTTTCGTACCATCCATGATCATATTGATGTAGCGGAGATTGCATCTGAATATGGAGGTGGTGGACATGCAAAAGCTTCTGGTTGTACGATGACAGAGGCAGTATATCGATCATTTGTGGAGGAAACATTCCAGCTGGAGCCTTTAAGGGAGGATGCCAAAAGAAATCGTTATAATGTAAAAGGAAATTCCTTTGGCACACTCTATAGTAGTAAATCGGAGTCATTATATCTCTTATACCAAGAGAATGATACGTGGTTTATAGAACATAATCATCAAAAACTCTCTGAATCCTTTTCGAATTTTATCGATGCTGAGAGCTATTTAAAACGAAATTATGAGGCCTGGTTAGTAAGGGATGATTAATTTGTTCATTACTTAATTGAAAAAGTTAAACGTTCATAGTGTAAGAATAACCAAAGAGAAACAGTTAATTGACACGATGTATGATGTATGGTACATTTATTTTGAATTAAAGATATTTTAATTAAAGTTATATTAGTTCGAGGTATAAGTGAGGGGAATAGTAATGAATCAGTTAAAAGGTATCCACCATGTAACAGCTATTACGAGTAGTGCAGAAGAAAATTATAAGTTTTTTACGTATGTATTAGGTATGCGCTTAGTGAAAAAAACGGTTAACCAAGATGATATTCGTACGTATCACTTGTTTTTTGCAGATGATAAGGGGAGTGCTGGAACAGATATGACGTTCTTCGATTTCCCTGGTATTCCAAAAGGTGTTCATGGAACAGATGAAATATATAAAACATCGTTTCGCGTTCCAACAGATGAAGCTTTAACGTATTGGGTGAAACGTTTTGACCGTTTGGGAGTAAAACATAAAGGGATACAAGAACAATTTGGGAAGAAGCATCTATCATTTGTTGATTTCGATGATCAGCATTATCAGCTAATTTCTGATGAACATAATGTTGGCGTAGAATCAGGCACACCTTGGCAAAAGGGACCTATCCCGTTAGAATATGCGATTACTGGTTTAGGGCCAATTTTTGTTCGAGTAGCTAACTTTGATTATTTTAAAGAAATGTTAGAGAAGGTACTTTTATTTAAAGAAATTGGTAGTGAAGGTGCTTTTCACTTGTTTGAAGTTGGCGAAGGAGGAAACGGTGCCCAAGTAGTAGTGGAATACAATCCGATCCTTCCTCGAGCACGTCAAGGCTATGGAACGGTTCACCATACGGCTTTTCGTGTCGATGATCGTTCGGAGTTAGATGCTTGGATGAATCGTGTTCATAGCTTTGGCTTCCAGTCGTCAGGTTTTGTTGACCGATTCTTCTTTGGTTCATTGTATGTAAATGTTGCACCGCAAATATTGTTTGAGTTTGCGACAGATGGCCCAGGCTTTATGGGCGATGAACCATACGAAACATTAGGGGAGAAATTATCTCTACCACCTTTCTTTGAGTCAAAGCGAGAAGAAATTGAGAAATTAGTAAGACCTATCGATACGGTTAGGAGTACCATTGATTTTGAAAAGGAGTATGAATAATCGTATAATTAAACCTATCAAACAAATAGGTGAAAGGGTGTAATCATGGCAGAAATAAAACATGGTCAGAGCAAATTATATATCGGTGAAAATGAAGATATGCCTAAGGCAGAAATAACATTTCAAAAAGACACTAATTCAAATTTGATTGTTGATCATACGTTTGTTTCAGACGAGCTTAGGGGGCAAGGCATAGCAGGCCAACTTGTTGAAGCAATAGTAAATTATGCTAAGCAGGAAGGCGTTAAGCTTGTACCAGAATGTTCTTATGCTAAGCGTTATATTGAGAAGCATAATTTGCATGATATACTAGCCTAAAGAAAAAAGAGTGTAGCGGCAAAAACTGGTTTAACAGTTTAACGCTACACTCTTTTTAATGCAAAATGGTGAGATTGTGTTCTACTAATGTCATGACAATTCTTTCCTTCGAAATAACTTTATCATCAAATTCTAACTTTACTTCACCATCACTTGTATCAACTAAAACTCTTTCGACTCCATGTAATGGATTTAAAATTTGTTCCACTTTATCTATACCTTGTTTGGATATAGCCTCTTTAATATAGAATGTTTGTTCGCTCATTTTCAATTCCTCCTTCTAATTTAATATTTCCCATATATGTAACAGGCCAACCATCTAGTTTCATATCCTTGTATTATAGGTAATTGTATGACAGGACGTTTAGCTATAACGTGATTGATAAATTTGCATGAGGGAGAGATTCGAGATGTATTATTACAATCCATATATGAATCAAAGTTCACATATGTACCAATACACACAGTATCCCTATCTGTACTATCCGAATTCCACAGCTAGAGCTAATGAATTTGACTATGTTGAAACATATAACCGACAACAGGTAATCCACGGGCAAGCTACTTGGACAACTGGTGGTCAAGTAACAAAATGTGGTATTCCTTGGTCCACGAATAACTATATGACGGTAGCTGTAGGGGATAATTCACCATATCAATGTGGCGAAGCAATAAAGGTTCGAAATCCAGCTAATGGTAGAGAGGTTATTGTTACTATCGTTGATGAAGTAAGAGGATTTCCGAATAATCGTATTAATTTACATCGACGAGTTTTTGAAACATTAGGTGTGAATATAGGTCAAGGTACTCTAAATGTGGAAATAATTCCCTCTCCTGAGTTAGAAGAAGAAAGATGGGGGAAATATTTATTAGAACTTGTACAAATAGCATATCGGGGATTTGATGTATCAGATTATCGAGCTGTTAGTAAAACCGAAATATCCGCAAATAGAATAAAAGAGACATTTGATTTTGAACTACATCGTTCTGAAGAGCAACTGAAGATACGAGGAAATGTGGTTTATAATCCGGAAACAGACCGAGTATTATCCTTTAATTTGGCTGAAGCTTAGTTATTTCTTGGAATTAGGTGTTTAGTGGTGTCACATCACACTAGGAATCAATATAATATTTTATATTAAGCTATTTTATTCGTAATCCTCCCCTAATTCAGCTCATTAAGAAAGAAATAGGAGGATAAAAAACATGATTAATGGCTGGTTAGATTTTTTAATCCTATCATTAGCATCATTTCGACTAACCCGATTGATAGTTTTTGATAAAATTACTAGTTTCTTACGCAAACCGTTCCATGAAGAGATAAAAGAAATAGATTCAGATGGAAATGAGATTACTTATATTGAAATAAAAGGGAAAGGATTACGTAATTGGTTAGGCGAGTTGCTAAGCTGTTATTGGTGTACGGGTATTTGGGCTGCAGCAATACTCCTGGGATTATTATATGTTTGGCCAACTGGTAGTGAAGTCTTAGTATTAATACTTGCGGTAGCGGGTGCCGCAAGTATTATAGAGTCCATAGTACAGCGACTTGCAGAATGACTTTTAAGTGAAGGAGGACCAATTTAAATGAAAAAACAAAATAAGGTAGAGAATACGTCCTCTCCTAAACCACAACGAAAAAGAGCAAAGAAAACATGTGGTTGTGGTAGAAGAAGAAAAACAGCAAGAGTATAAAAGTAAAGGGTTCAGTTTTGGAGTGTAAATAAAATAAGATTTTTTGTATTCATGAAAATACCCCCATACGACCTTAACAGTTGTACGGGGGTAGCCATAGTATTAAATATTAAAGCTTATTGAGAAGCTTTATCCTAATTAGAAACTTCTTCCTCGACTTTATCTACGGATTTCTTAGATGGATTATCTGTTTCAGTTAGTTCAAAAGAGAGTCCATCTCGATCGACATTAGTCAGTTTATTAGTACCGACTAATCCCTCTAATAGTTCCTTAACATCAATACCAGAGGATGCTTTAAGGGTTTCTTGTAATGATGCCATTAAGTCTGTAGCATAGCCTGTAACTTTGTTTGCACCACCATCTTTACCATTTCCACCAGTATCAACAACGGTAATCTTATCAATGTTTCCTAGTGGACTAGCAATCTCTTTTGCATATTCAGGAAGCATACGGATAACCATATCAAGAATCGCTGCTTGACCGTATTGCTCAAATGCTTCGGCAATTTTTCGTTTAGCCTCTGCTTCTGCAAGACCTTTAAGACGAATAACATCTGCTTCTGATTCACCTTGTGCACGTTGCGCTTCTGCTTTAGCTAAACCATCTACGCGAACTTTTTCTGCATCTGCTTTCGCTTGAGATTCGATTCTGTATTGATTAGCATCAGCTGCTGCGATCTGTTTAGCCTTCTCAGCGATTGCTGCCTGCTCAACTGCATAACGGTCCGCATCTGCTTTTTTCTTAACTTCTGAATCATATTGTTTTTCTCTACGAAGAATCTCTTTCTCTTCTAGTTCAATTTGCTTCTGACGTTCGATAATTCTGATTTGCATTTCTTGCTCTGTTACTTCTTGTTGTGCACGAGCTGTTTCTAAATCATATGCTTGGTCTGCACGTGCTTTAGCTATATCTTGTTCACGTCGATATTCTGCTGTTTTTAATTGATTTTCTTTTTCTGCTTCTGCAATTTCAGTTGCACGTTCTAGTTCAGCTTTTTTCGCTTCTTTAGAGGCCTCTGCTTGTTTGATACGGGTTTCTTTCTCTGCATCTGCAGTAGCAATATCTGCATCACGCTTTACTTGTGCGATACGTGGTTTACCTAATGATTCTAAGTATCCATTTTTGTCTCGAACATCTTTGATTGTGAAGGAAACGATGTTTAATCCCATTTTAGCTAAATCTTGAGATGCAACGCGTTGTACCTCTTGAGAGAATTTTTCACGGTTTTTATAGATTTCTTCTACAGTCATGGATCCAAGGATGGAACGTAAATGTCCTTCTAGGACTTCTTTGGCTTCATTTTCTCGATCTTCTTTTGTCTTGCCTAAAAACTGTTCTGCAGCAGTAGCAATTTCATTAATCGTTCCACCAATTTTTATAATAGCGGTACCATCAGCCATAACGGGCACACCTTGCTCCGTATAGACTTCAGGGGTAGTAACATCTATTTTACTTGATAATAGACTTAGTTGCTCTGCTTGTTGGAATACTGGAAGTACAAAAGTACCGCCACCACGAATGATTTTGATTTTGTTTCCAGATTCATCTGTATGTACCGTTTTCCCATTTCCTAAATAACTACCCGTAACGATAAGTGCTTCGTCTGGACCAGCTGTACGGTACTTCTTAATAAATACTCCGATAAGTGCAATGACAAGAAAGACAGCTATTGCAATAATAATCGTCATTCCGTTAACTAATTCATCCATTAACGTTCCTCCTAAAATTTATTTAACACGGATATTCCGTATTAGACTAAGACAACTCGGATTCTAAATCATATGGGACGACATATAAAACGCGCTCTTTACTATTCAGTATTAATACTTCGGTTCCTTCTGGGATAGGTGTGTTTTCATAGCTTGCCGCAGGTCTTGTAATCATGCCACCTTTACCATCAATTACAACCTCTCCAAATCCATCTTCTGGTATGGAGATGATAATTTTTCCTACTCGTCCTTTAAGTGATTCCTCTGTTAAAACTAATGATTCTTCGGCAGATGCAAGCGGAATTAATACGAAGAAATTCAATAATACGTCCATAATTAATGCGAAGCTTATAGAGATTAGGAGTATTACTAAACTTGGGAAAGATGTTACTAATTCCAGAACATAACCAGATGAAGAAAGGAAAACAAAAAAGGCTAATATAAGAGTGGGATTAAGGAAGGGTATTCCCTCACAAACAGCATCTAACACGTCCCCAAAAAAGATATAAAGAACAATTAGACATCCAGATATGATAAGTGTTGTTAAATAAATGGTTTGGATATCAACTCCAAATAATGTCATATGCATCATCCTATCTGTAGATTTAAAACTCCGATTACCTATTATACGTTATTATTGTATCGCAGGTTTCACAAAATACAAACAATTTTTAATAAAAAAGGTATCTGCTAATTAGTTATGCTTGCAGATACCTAAGGGTAGTTCAGATAGAAGGGAGGGGTTAATGTAGTAGGTTTACTGCATTCAAGTATCCGTATCCTTGAACAGTAGGTGGTTGTCCCATATCAGTGCACGCCATAAGTAACTTATTCTTTACTTGATCTGGGGTAAGGTAGGGTTCTTTTTGAAGTAATTGTGCAACGACTCCAGCACATATCGGTGTCGCCATAGAGGTACCAGATAGGGAAAAATAGTTTGAACCAACTCTAGCAAATCGATTAGCCCGGTCCAGGTAAGATCCAGGCGCCCTAAGTGATACGATATTAACACCTGGTAGTACTAAATCAGGTTTTATAAAATTATCGATGGTTGGTCCTCGACTTGAAAATTCAGCTACAGTGTCGTCCGACCGATCTATTGTGTTATTGTCATTAGTTGCACCTACGGTAATGACTGCAGGACTTATTCCAGGGCTAGCTATTGTACCATTTCTGGGACCGGAGTTTCCTGCTGCTACACAAACGACAATTCCATTTTCCCATGCTCTTTCAACTGCTTGCACTACTGGATCATCACTAGCTGATTCAATTGCCTCTGAGCCTAGAGAGAGGGAAATGATATCTATGTTGTATTGCTCTTTGTTTTGCGTACACCATTGAATGCCTTGAATTACAGTTGATAAAGATCCGGCACCTCTCTTATCGAGCACCTTTACACCAACCAGTTTAGCTTCGGGTGCGGGTGCTATATATTTTCTATCGATGGAGGATAAGCCGTTTCCTGCCGCATCACCAGCACAGTGGGTACCATGTCCGTTATCATCATAGGGCTCTGTTTTGCCACCAATTAGGTCTACAAAACCCGTAATGCGATCCTTTATATCATCGTGTGGATGTATACCGGTGTCGATGATAGCTATCGTCTTACCAAGCCCGGTATATTCTGATTGGTGAAGTGTATTTGATCCAATTGTCGGGGTAACTACATCTAGTAGTGCTGTGAATTCTCGGTCATGATATACCTTTTTAATCGCTTTACAATTATCAAGTAATTGTTCCAGGTTGTTTAAGGACATTTTTGCTGAACAGCAAGTAATCATAGGAAATTCTTTGAGATTTTTGCAACTGGTGGTTTTTATTTCCCTTATCCCGTGATCATACGATTGGGGTTCAAATTCAATTACGACGGAGTAATTTTTATATTTCTTCAGGTTATTCTCAAGTGGCTTGTGCAGAATAGTAGGGATAGAACGGAATGGTTGATAAAAATTCAGTAAGGTTTCTCGTAATGTTTGGTCTATTTTTCTTTCGTTTCGTTTAACCAATTGGGAAATAGAGTAATTTATCAAAATAGTTCACTCCTTTTCGATAAGATGAATTTCACAATAGAATATGTACAACTTGTGAAGAAGGAGTGAGCTATTTGTACAAACAATAAGTAAAAAAGGCGATTCTCTTAACTTCAAAAGATAAGGAAATACAAGCTCAAAGCGGTATAGCACCTGATGTTCAGAGATTAGCCTCACCTTCTACGAGAGATTAATAGTAGCTACTACTGGTTGTCCCAGAGCTTTTTAAAAATAAATTTGACAAATTTGTGAACGATGTGAATAATATAAGATAGAAGGGGGATTTATTATGATAAATTCTGCGAAAGTTGTAAGAGCGATTAGTATTCTTTGTGGGACATTAATTACAATAGGTGTCATTTCGTTTCTGTATGGATTTTTTGGAAGCGGTTACGAATGGTTAACAGGAGTTGGATTAGGTGTTGTAATGGGCGGCGTATTTATTTTTATTATGGGTATATTCCTAGTTGCTACGGAAGAAGTAGTGGAGAAAAATAAGCAGAAGCATCCTCATAAAAAAGAAGAAGCCCTGTCATAAGACAGAGCTTCTTTTCTTTTTAGCTTTACGCTTCTAACACTTCTCTTACATATAACCCCAAATTAATGTTAACAATGTCCCAAATATGGTCACTAATGCAATCGCAATTCCATAATAAACATTGGTATAGATCATATTCTTATCTTCAGATTCCCCAGCGTGCATAAAGAATACTAATTGGAGCGCAGCTTGGGTAAATGCTGTTATTAATAGTATCGTCATACCAACTTCAAATGACATGTCAAGGAAGTAAACAGTTAGCGCAACAGCAGTAAGGATTAAGGAAAAGACAAAGCCTATCACTTGTTTTGCTGGAAATAATTCTTTCATGTTTACATCATTCCTTTCAAATAGATGAAGCTAAAGATGAAAATCCAAACTACATCTAGAAAATGCCAATAAAGGGAAAAGATAAACGACTTGTTGGTTGTTTCCGGTGTGAAACCACGCTTTTTAATTTGGAGAAGGATGAATAATCCCCAAAATAAACCGAACGTAACGTGGGCACCGTGTGTCCCTAATGTTGTTAATAGAATCGCTGTAAATGCACTTGTTTGAAGGGTTGCCCCAACATGGTAATAATGAATAAACTCGTAAATTTCAACACTTAAGAATGATAATCCTAGTAACAGGGTAATAGCTAAAAATGTAATGGTTGCTTTTTTATTATTGATACGCATGGCATGTGTTGCAAGACCAATTGTAAAACTACTAGTTAATAGAATAATGGTTTCCATTAATACAGGCGTGATTTCAAAAATGTCAGCACCAGATGGACCATTACCAACACCGTTTTCTAAAGTGAAGTACGATGCGAACAGTGTACCAAATAACATGATTTCAGCACCTAAGAATATCCAAAAACCTAAGATATTCATTTGGTTCTGATGTGTACCATATTCAAGAGGTTGCGAGTGATCGATTTTCATTATTTAGCACCTCCGTATTTATTTTCTGTTTCTTTAATTTCTTCTTCAGGAATATAGTGACCATGATCAATTTCGAATGATCGATAAGCCATGGTACCAAGAATTCCTAGTAGTGCAATAATGACACCAATCCAAATGCTAAAGACAAAGGAGAATCCGAGTATAAAGAATAATCCCGCCATAATGATTGGCAATCCACTATTATTCGGCATATGAATTTTCGTGATTTTATCTTTAAATAAGGTATGGCCGTTTTTCTTCGAATCCCAGAATGCTTCTGATGAGTTAACGACTGGTGTTACAGCAAAGTTATACTCCGGAACTGGGTTAGGAGTTGCCCATTCAAGTGAACGTGCATTCCATGGATCTTGCCCTACATTTCTTGGTGCGTTACGGAAGCTATAGTATACGTTGTATACAATAAGCACGAATGCAATCGCCATTAATCCTGCACCAAAGAAGGAAAGTAAGTTTAATGGACCAAATCCAGCTGCTTCAGAGTACGTGTACATACGGCGTGCTTGACCGTCTAGTCCTGTAATGTACATTGGGAAGAATGCGAAACAGAAACCAATAGATAGGAACCAGAAGCCCCATTTTCCGATTCGTTCGTTAAGCATAAATCCGAACATCTTCGGCCACCAGTAGGTAAGACCAGCTAACATCGCAAATACGACACCAGGAATAATCACGTTATGGAAGTGAGCAACTAGGAACATCGTATTATGATATTGGTAGTCTGCACTTGCAATAGCAAGCATAACACCAGTTACTCCACCAATTGTGAATAATGGAATGAACCCTAAAGAATAAAGCATTGGAACGGTGAAACGAATTTTACCTTTCCACATAGTTAATAGCCAGTTAAAGATTTTTATCCCTGTTGGAACGGCAATCGCCATAGTTGTAATAGAGAAAATACTATTTACCATTGCTCCATGTCCCATGGTAAAGAAATGGTGAACCCAAACTAAGAATGATAAGAATGAGATAATGACCATTGAACCGACCATTGATTTGTAACCGTAAAGATTACGTTGTGAGAAAGTAGAAATAATCTCACTATAAATACCAAAGGCAGGGAGTATCAAGATATATACTTCAGGGTGCCCCCATACCCAGAATAGGTTGGCCCATAGCATATCCATACCACCATTTGTTGATGCAAAGAAATGTGTACCGAACTGACGATCAAAGGTACCCATTAATAGTGCTATTGTTAGTACCGGGAAAGCAAAAACAATAATGACGTTTGTGATTAATGCAGACCAAGTAAACATCGGCATTTTCATCAGTTTCATGCCAGGTGCTCTCATTTTCAATATGGTTACGATAAAGTTAATCCCTGTCATTAACGTACCAATACCCGAAATTTGCAGAGACCACATGTAGTAGTTAACACCTACTGATTCACTATAGTCGGTACCTGCAAGTGGGAAATAATTCGTCCAACCTGCATCTGGAGAACCACCGACAACAAAGGAGATGTTAAACAGCATTGCTCCTGCAAAATATAACCAGAAACTGATCGCATTTAGACGTGGGAATGCAACGTCACGTGCACCAATTTGTAGTGGTACAACAAAGTTCATTAAACCAATAACAAATGCCATTGCCATGAAGAAAATCATGACAACACCATGTGTTGTAAATACTTCATTATAGTGCTGTGCATCTAGAAATGTATTATCTGGAACCGCAGTTTGCAGACGCATCATGACAGCATCTGCTCCACCACGGAATAGCATTAATAATGCAGAAATCATGTACATAATACCGATTCGTTTATGGTCAACAGTGGTTAACCATTCACGCCACAAGTAACCCCATTTTTTAAAGTACGTAATACCAACAACAATGGCAATTAGTGTTAATCCAATTGCAACCATTGATGCATAGATTAATGGGCTTGGATGGGGGACGGCAAATCGATCAAAAAATTCCATTATGTTAACTCCTCTCGAGAATTTCTGTTTAGTTTCATACAATTAACTCATTAATTTATCTTTTAGTGATTGGAATGGTCTTCGTGATTTTCATGATTTTCATGATTTTCGTGTTCTTCATGATCATCATGGTCATCACTGGAGCCTTGATGATGTTGATGACCTGCATGCTCACCTTCAGGAGCTGGGTTAAATTCTAAATGCGTACCCGTAAAGGTCATTTGTCCAAGATGTCCAGGTTCTAATAATTCATCGAACTTCTCTTCAGTTAGAGGTTCAGCGGTTGAATGGATGTCTTCAACCCATTTATCAAACTCACTTGGAGATAACGCCGTCGCAGTAAATGTATTTTCAGCAAATCCTTTTCCACTAAAGTTGGAATTACGACCTGGGTAATCTCCTGGGACCTCGGCTACAATATTAATCTTTGTAACCATATCTGCCATGGCATATTTTTGCCCGGCAAGCTGTGGAATCCAGAAGCTTGTAATTGGTCCATAGGAATACAAACGGAATTCTACTGGACGATGCGTTGGTAAAATGACATAATTTAATGTCTCAATATCTTGTTCTGGATAGCTAAAATGCCATTTCCAGTTAGATGAAGCAGCATAGATAATCATCGGTTCTTGATTCTCATAACCTTCTGGAACACTTTCTACTTCATAGGTTGATTTTACCGACACTATAGAAAGGAAAATAACGATTAATACGGGAATCCCGATAATAAGCCCTTCTACAATTGGATTTCCTTCAATATGAGGAGGCTCATAATCCTCTGATTGCTTACTCGCTCGATATTTAAATAGCATGATGACTAGCATTGCAATAACTACAATAACAATTACTGCCATAGTAAAAATGGATAACCATATTACATTAGCTGTTGTTTCTGCTTGTGGTCCTTTTGGATCTAGAACTAATAATGGTTCACAGCCAGCTAATAGTGTTGTGATCAATATAGCAAATGAAATAAATGCCAATTTGATTTTCATTTTCTTGCTCCTTTCTAGCTAGTTAACTGTTCAAAAAATGGACAAATTTGTGTTTTTATTCACAAAGTGCTGCAACCATATCTTATTACGCTGTAATAAATATTACAATGGATTGAGAAATACTTCACAAAAAGTTCAAGAAGATTTGTCTTTTTCATGGAGGTAATGGATTAAATTGGTTGAATTAGTAATTTGAGGGGGAGAGGCGGTATATATTTCTAGCTAAACAAAAAAGTATCCCTAATGGAAAGGGATACTTTTATTCGCTATATTTTAACAATTGGCCCACCTCATGGCCATTAAACTTAGAAGAAATATAGTCTTTCGTTTATAAACCTAAACCTTAACTACCTGGACGGGGATCAGATCCCCGCCTAATTGTAGTCTAGAAGGTATTTCCTTTATTATAGCCAAGCAGCACCTACGATGATTAGAAGAATAAATAGCACGACAATCAGCGCAAAACCACCGCCGTAGCCATATCCTCCGCCGTAGCCGTAACCGCCGCCATAACCACAACCGTATCCGAATGACATTCTACATCCCTCCTAACGTACTTTTTCAATTTATCTAAGGATATCTCCTTAGTTAAAAACACTATTTATTTAGTGTTTGTTAATACTATATGAAAGCTCATTCTTTTTGTTTGGGATAGATACCTAGATATTAGGTAAACATTTTATTTGCCTATATGTTAGTTATCCAGTACAAATTCTTCAGATGGAACACGGATTAATTCTCTGCTTAATCTACCATTTTTTCTAATATATTGTTTAACCAAATAATATCCTACGCAATATCCAATCATATTTGGATAATTGCTTTTTCCATATAACAGCTGGATAGCCTTCCGGGAGGTCTTTGGTAAATCCTTATTTGGAAGTATTATTTCGTACCATAGATCCTCTAATTCTGAATCAGAGTAATAGGAAGTCCATGGGGCTAACGGCTCTCTACCAAATCTTTCATAAACTGCACTTTCTGCTAATCCTTCTAGAACAATAACATCTAATAACGAATAGTCTTCATCATTTTTTTGATCGTGTAATAGTCTACAAGCATGATGGTATTCATGGGTAAATAGAGCTTTTACTTCTTCTATTGTCGTTTTAGTAGATATAAATAAAAATAGTTTATCTTGAAATGCAAGGCCGGTTCTTCCATTATAATGTTCGCTAATTTTACGATTGTAAGAATTAGAAGGGAAAATAAATATTGGCAAGTTTGGACCTTCCCAGTCTTGTTTTAGATATCGTTCCTCTTGTTTCACTATTTCCCATATTTTATTATGTTGAAGTTTCTTTAATAAATCTTCCCATTCTGGCTCTGGTTTTTGATACATCCCATTCTGTATTAGGATGTTAGCAATCCCTTTAGGATATAAATGGTCAAAGTAAGGAGAAAGCTTCTGGAATAAAAGCTCTGGTGTGTTATATGACTTCTCGAGCCATTTATCTGTTCGTATTACGGACAAATTCTTCACTCCTCTTGTACAAACAAAAGGACTCGACTATCTCTAGTGCCGAATCCAAGTAATGATTATGAATCTTCAATTTCGATAAACCTATGATCCGTTTTTTGTTTGGGAATGGTTATATTCAACCTATCCTTATTAAACGAAGCTTTGATGTCCTTTTTCGGTATGTCAAATGGTAATGATATAACGCGTTCTTTCTTAGAATAACGTTGTTGGGTTTCCCTGTACTGTTTTTTTGTATCTTTTTGATCCGTCATTTGATAATCCTGTACAGCTATTCGAATTCGGTTACCTGCCACTTCGATCTCTATTTGGTCTTTGTTGTAGCCTTTAAGATCCGCTTCAATGGTGAAGTGGGTATTATGTTCCTTTACATCAAGCCAGAATGGATTAAAGTGAAAGTGTTCATTCATTTGTTTAAAGGAATGATTAAAGAAGGAATCTAAGTTTCTCATAAAATCGTGTAATGGGGTCATATCAATATCGAAGCGGCTAGGTAAATTCCTTCGCGATGCCATAGACATCCCCCCATGCTTTTAAATTATCTACTATCAGATTATGCAATTTTAAATAAAGGTAGTGGGCTTTTATAGGGAAATACTGTTTCTATTTGCATTCACTCCTCTGTAAAAGAAATAATTTGCTCATATAGTTGTTGTGGTTTTTCTTCTGTAATTAAATGCCCTGCCTTTTCATAAACAATCAGCTTAGCGTTCGGTATATCTTGGGTGAGTTTTTTACCTATCGCAAGTGGTACGACCCTATCTTCTTTTCCCCAGAGAAGTAGTGTAGGAGTCTGTATTTTGTTTAATTGTTCTGTACATAAATCTCCCTCTCGATGACGTAATAATCGAATTAATGATTTAGGGAAATTCTTATCTTGAAGCGGTCTACCATATTCCTCTATTTGGTCAGCAGTAATTAAGGAATGATTATAGAAGACATTCTTTAAATTTCGTACTACACTTTGTGAATTAATCTTTCGCCTTGCGATGACATGAGAGAAAGGGAGATAGGAGCTATAGATTAGGTAACTTTTCGCTCGAGGCAAGTACCCAGAGCTCCCGAATAAAATGAGCTTCTTCACGCGAATTGGATTCATTTTTGCAGTGTATAACGCAATTTGTCCCCCCATTGAATGACCAGCAATATGTGCTTCTTTAATCTGAAAATAATCTAAACATTGAAGCACAAGACTGGCATAGTTTTTAAATGAATACGTAAACGTAGTAGATTTTTCGCTTTTACCAAATCCTGGTAAATCTAATGTAATTACCGAGTAATTTTGTGCGAGTAGTGGTTTTAAACGATTAAATGTATAAGATGAAGCCACAAACCCATGAATGAGTACGATAGTTGGTTTATTATGAATTACAGATTCACAATAAATGGTCGTGTCTAGAAGGTTGATAAAATCCTTTGTAAATTCCATTTGTAATTAACTTCACCACCATCTTGAGTCTATTTTTAGTATGAACAATTTGGTGAAAAAGTTTTATGCATATTTTATTACTTTTTAGTCATAAAGACCTGCAACTTAGAATCTATATTCCCTTCAGTTTCCCAACTTTTTTAGTAAGGAGTACTTATAATGAGACGTCTATTCTCGAAGTATACTTTATCGTACATTCGAGAGGAGGAGTTTCATGAGAAAATCTTGGTTAGGTAGTATTGTTATTGCGGTGTTTGTTTTACTATTTCCTATGGTGGGAAGTGCAGAGGCAGATGATGGGAATTTAGAGAAGGTTACGAATAGCACTCAAGCTTCCTCTAGTGGGGAGTATGTGAAGGATGAGGTAATTGTAAAGTTTAAAGACCATGTTACGGAAAATCAGAAAATCAGTGTACTAGAAATGGTGAATGCTAAAGTGAAAGCAGATGTGAATGCAGTAAGATCGCCTTTTTCAGTACTGGAGGTAGAGAGTGTAGAGGCTGTTGTAAAGGCTTTAAGTGAGCATCCAGATGTTGAGTATGCAGAGCCCAACTACATTCTATCAGCGGCTTGGACACCAGATGATCCGTATTTTAGCCCTATTTACCAGTATGGCTTATTTAACACCAATGCGCATCTAGCATGGGATGTTGCTCGTGGAAGCTCCAATCAAGAGATAGCCGTATTAGATACTGGTGTAGATTATAATCATCCTGATTTAGCTGGGAAAGTTATTCGAGGGTATGATTTTGTGCAAAATGATTGGAACCCGAGTGATCAAAATGGTCATGGTACTCATGTAGCTGGTATTGCTGCAGCAGGGACGAACAATGGGATAGGAATAGCAGGTATGGCACCTAATACGAAAATACTAGCAGTTCGTGTACTAGATGCTAGTGGAAATGGAACGTTAGCTAATATTGCCGATGGTATTATTTATGCAACAGATGCTGGGGCAGAGGTGATTAACCTTTCTCTTGGATGTGACTGTCATACTCAAACCTTACAAAATGCCGTGAATTATGCCTGGAATAACGGTGTTGTTCTGGTAGCTGCTGCTGGAAATTCAGGTGTTAGCACGACATTTGAACCAGCTTCCTATTCTAATGTAATAGCTGTTGGTGCAACCGATTCAAGAAATGTTAAGGCAAACTTTTCAAACTGGGGAACATGGGTAGATGTAATGGCTCCGGGTGTTGATATTGCCTCTACTTATCCAGGTAATCGCTATGTCTATATGTCAGGTACTTCCATGGCAGCGCCACATGTTGCTGGTCAAGCAGCATTACTTACTGGTCAAGGAAGAAATAACACGCAAGTTCGAGCTGCTATTCAGAATACAGCCGTTTATATGAATGGTGTTGGAAGAGATGTACGTTATGGACTAATCGATGTGAATGCTTCCGTTCGTTATTAATTGAATTAACTTTTAAAGGTGAAAAATAGAAAGTAGAGGAAGTCCTCGTTTCTTCCTCTACTTTTTATTTATCTTTTTTCTGTATGGTTCTACGATCTATATAAATTGTAGGAGAACGATATTCCTTTGATGCGCGTAAATCACTTCCGCAAGCTTTTACAAAGGATATGGCAAGTAAAAGCATAATAAACATGACGGGAAAGCCTGCTACAATACTAGCGGTCTGTAGTGCTTCTAAATCGCCGATGAACATAAGTACAAGAGGTAGGATTAATAATGTGAAAGCCCAAAATAAACGATTCCATCGCAATGCTTCCCCGCCAGGTACATGCTTTTGTACTACTGCAGCTAATATATAGGAAGCAGAGTCGAAGGTCGTGGATAGAAAGATAATCGCCAATATGGTAAATAGTAGTACAATGAATCCCGAAATAGGTAATTGATTTAAAGTAGCAATAATTGCTGCTGGTGCCCCAAATGCATTCATATGACCAATTACATCAAAGGAACCAGATAATTGTAAGTATAATCCGAAGTTCCCTAGGATTCCAAAGAACATAATACAGCCCAGTGTTCCATAAATTAGCGTTCCTAATATCATTTCTTTAATTGTTCTCCCATAAGAAATTCTTGCTACAAACAATCCTACAAATGGAGCGTAAACAACCCACCATGCCCAGTAAAATACAGTCCATGTCTCTGGAAACCTTGTTTCAGGATATGCTTCAAATGCTGCTAACGGTTCTAACCAAGTTGCCATATGAAAGAAATTGTCCATAAGAATACCTAAGCTGGTAAAGGTAGATTCGCTTATAAATACGGTAGGACCAAAAACGAAGATAAACACGAGAATGAAAATGGCAAGCCATAGATTAATATCACTTAATATTTTTATTCCTTTATTTAATCCAGAGTAGGCACTTATTGCAAAAATTAACGTGCATAGGACCATGATACCTGCTTGTAAGAAGAGGGTAACTGGAATGCCTGTAATATGGCTAACACCTTCTGCGATCATTGGTGTTCCTAGAGCGAGTGTTGTACCTGCACCACCTAATAGTCCAAAGATAAAGAGAATATCAATTAGTACTCCTACTGGACCATCTGCGAGCTTGCCAATAACAGGCTTGGTGGCCAAACTTATTTTTAGTACTGGATTTTTCCTCACATAATAGAAATAAGCAATTGGTAGGGCTGGGAGTGTATAGATTGCCCAAGCAATCGGACCCCAGTGGAAAATTCCATAGGTCGCGGCTAATTCTATCGCTTCCTTTGTCATTGGCTCTACACCAAAGGGCGGACCTTGATAATAATAAGCCCATTCAATCATTCCCCAGTATAAAATACTAGAGCCTATTCCAGCAGAAAAGAGCATTGCTGCCCACGAAAAAGATCCAAACTCCTTTTCTGTTCCTCGTTTTCCTAATTTGATTTTCCCATACTTACTGAAGGCAATATATAACATAAAGATTAAAGCGAATAGACCTAGGGCTAGAAAGAGGACACCAAATTTTCCAGTAATATAGTTATTAATGATGTTAATGACATTTGCTCCTGCTTCTGGAAAGATAATTAATGGTAGTGAAACACTTAGCAAAATAATTAGTGCTCCAATAAAAGTAGGCCAGTCAATCAGTTTTGTGTTCATATAGACATTCCTTCCTAAATTGCTTTCTATTTCATTAATCTGTTCTAAATTCTAATTTTCATTATGGCTATATAGATGGACAACTGCCTGTCAATTTTTGGCTTTTCTTTTTGCACGCGTTCGTGTAAATTGAAGGTAATTTAGGACAAGGAGGAGAATACAAGTTGGTGAATAAAATTGGTATAGATGCTGGAGGTTCACTAGTCAAGCTTGCTTATCATGACCATGGGAAAATACATATTAAAACCTTTTCTAGTCTGGATATAGATGCAGTATTGGAGTGGTTGTCAATCTTGTCTCCTAATGCGAGTCTGTTTGTAACAGGTGGTAAAGCGAACTCCTTTACAAAATTTCCTTCTTTTAACTGTCATTTGGTTGATGAGTTTCAAGCAGTTACGAGAGGAGCTTCTTATCTGTTAAAAGAAAAAGCTATTAATCATGAGGAATACATTTTAGTTAACATTGGGACAGGAACCTCCATTTTTCATGTTACCCATAACTCTTTTGAACGTGTTCTAGGTAGTGGTATCGGTGGTGGAACTTTGATGGGTTTAGGTTATCTAATTACCCGGAATAATGATTTTCAAACCTTCACTACGATGGCTAGTAATGGTGATTCTCGAAAAAGCGATTTGCTAGTACGAGATATTTATGACCCGGAAGAACCTCCTATATATGGGGACTTAACAGCTGCCAATTTAGGGAAAGCACATTTAAATAAAGATGTTACAGAAAATGATCATCTTGCGAGTGTCATGCGAATGATAGGGGAGACCATTTTATTATTAGCTACTCAAGTTGCGACGGCAAAACAAATTAAACAAATCGTATTTGTAGGTGGTACTGTTACGAATAATCCTTCATTGAAGGAAGTTTTTGTTCAATTTCGTGACATGATGTCCTATGAGCCAGTTTTTCTAGAAAAAGGTACTCATACTGGAGCAATTGGTGCATTGTTAGAAAACGAATAAATCTTAAGATGGTTCACTTCGCAGATAGGGATATACATATCTATCTCGTCAGGCATGAGAAAAAAAACTAACGCATTTGCTCGGGAAAGAGCAAATGCGTTAGTTTTCCTGTTAAGCGTAATGACCACCAATTTTTTTACTACGGTCTAGTGTAACTCCAGCATCGGTAAAGCTACTAGCTCGGAGGAGGGCAGTTGTACCATGTTTTTCACGAATAGCATCCATGACATAGCCAATATCATTTTTTTTGGAGCGATTCTCAAATAAATCTAGTTGTGTTTCGGCTTTATCATATAAGTTATCTAACGTGACATAAACATGGCGAATTGTACTATGACCGTCATAAAATTCCTTGAAAAGCAGCATACAAATATGGTACATATCCATCGTGATATTAGTCGGAATAGGGATAGACCTAGAGCGTGAGAAACCACCGCCGGTTTCCTTAGAATAGGCTATTCCAAGATGAATAGTTTTACCGACTTTGCCAGCCGTTCTGGTTCTACGACAAACCTCTTCACAAAGATCTAAAATACAAACCGCAACTTCATCTTTCGTATAATCTCGTAAAAGAGCAATCCCGTGACCAAAGCCTTTTTGCTCGTGCTTAACAAAATCCCCAAATACTGGACTTAAATCAATCCCCCATGCATGCCAATAAAGCTGTTCTCCCATTACACCAAACCGCTTTTTAATACGATTCAAGTCAAATTTTGCAAGCTGTCCAAGGGTGACAATCCCCATACGATTGAGGTTGCGCTTCATTCTACTCCCAATTCCCCATATTTTTTCCACAGGATGTGGCCAAAGCTTTTCCTCTACATCCTCATACCGGCATTCTACTATACCGACTTTTTTAGCGTGTAAATCCATGACAACCTTCGCTAAAAATTTATTATCGCCAATTCCAATGGAGCACGTAATGCCAAAACTATCGAGAATGTCTTGTTTAATTTGATTGGCAATCTCCCATGGATTCCCAAATAGCTTCTCTAATCCATCAAGTGTTACCCATACCTCATCGACAGAGTATTGATGGATGGCCTCTTTTGGAGCGTATTGGTTTATTAGCCTAGTGATTTCCACCGAAACTTGAAGATAATCAGCCATATGTGCTGGAACAATATGAATAGCAGGGTCATTCGGTAATTCAAAAAAACGACTCACATTGCTAATTCCGTATTTTGCTTTGAGAGCAGGTGAAGCGGCAAGTACAATACTTCCGGATCTATTTGGATCCCCAACAACAGCAAGCATTGTGGTCATTGGGTCAAGTTTTAATTTAACAGCTTCCACACTAGCATAGAACGATCGCATATCAATACATAGTACATTGTGACGTGGAAAAGTAGAATAATCTATTTGCATTACATTTCACCACCAATAAGAACGTTTGTTCTTATTATATGCTGCTGGAAATAGATTATCAATGGAAAAAAATTCATAATCCAAACGTGGGCTAGACAATTTCCTTATTTTCTTCTTCAGCATATAGTGTTATATAGGAATTGAGGAGGGGATAGCTTGTATTATTGGTATCCAGTTTATTATTATCTACCACATTCTTATCTATTTAGGAATTATTATCGCCAGTTTCCTGAAGTGGACCCTGGTTTATTATATGATTCTGCAAATGAAACAAAGAAATTAATGAAAGAAGTAAGTATGGTTTTGGATCGCTTTGCATCATCAAAGGAGTTTGATGAGCAGGTTATGACTGCTGCACAAGAATCCAATGTAGAGGAAGTTAGACGGTTAATCCAAAGTATTGGAATCACTGCGGATGTAGATATTCAAGTAAATCCAGACGGTTTGCGATTAGATTTTGTATCCATGATTAATGATACAAAGTGCTGTAGATTAACGGTAGCATTGAGATGGAATGAATAAAATTAATAAATGAGGCCAGGAGCATATGCAGACCATGCATATCTACTGCATCGGAAATATGCGATGCAACTTTGCGTGAAAAATAAGGATGCCCGCGCGAAATGGAGAAAGAGTCGCGCGAGAAATAAGTCCCCGCGCGGCCGGAGTAAGTTTCGCGCGAGAAAGGTGAAAAATCGCGCGACAATAGAAAGAAATCGCGCGACCCGGAAGGAAAATCGCGCGACAATAAGAAGAAATCGCGCGACAGAAGCAACCTCGCGCGAAAAATAAGGATGCCCGCGCGAAAAAGAGAAAGAGTCGCGCGAAAAAGAAGTGCTCGCGCGGCCGGAGTAAGTTTCGCGCGAGAAAGGTGAAAAATCGCGCGGCAATAGAAAGAAATCGCGCGACAATAAGAAGAAATCGCGCGACAGAAGGAATCTCGCGCGAAAAATAAGGATGCCCGCGCGAAATGGAGGAAAAGTCGCGCGAAAAATAAGTTCCCGCGCGGCCGAAGTAAGTTTCGCGCAAAGGTAAAACCCCGCGCGACAGATAGTAATGTCCTCTAAGTACCTGGAACGTCTAGAGGATTGGTATATTTCCTATCTAGTGTTGATACGTTTGGGTCTTTAGCCTCATCTATTAAAACTGAAGTTATTTTTCGTATTTGATTTCTCCACCAATAATCGTCATTTCAATTTCAGTATTTAATAATTCATCAGGATTTTCCATTTCGAACGGATTATTAGAAAGAACCGTCATATCCGCAAGTTTTCCTCTAGAAATAGTTCCTTTTAATATTTCCTCACTTGTTGCATAAGCTGTAAATTCGGTAAATAACCGAAAGGCATCAATCATAGATAGCTTTTCTTTAGCATTCCATCCATCATGTGTTTCACCTGGTAATTTTCGCGTAACGGCAGCGTGAATACCGAGTAATGGGTCAACTGGTTCAACTGGAGAGTCTGAGCCACCAGCACAAATAACACCATGATCCATCAATGTCTTCCATGCATAGGATGTTTCGGAACGGCTCTTACCAAGTCTTTCTATAACCCATGGAAAGTCACTAGCTACAAATCTAGGCTGAATATCAGCAATGCGGCTTGGATGTATTAAACGATTAATTAATTCTTGATTAAGCACTTGTACGTGAATAAGTCTGTCGCGATGACTAACGGTAGGAAATTGATCTAAGACATCTAGAACATTTACCAATGCTTGATCACCAATCGTATGTACGGCAATAGGCATCGATAATTCACGCGACCTCCTAACAATATCGGTTAGGGCTTCTTGATCAAGCATTGCCTCTCCATAATGACCTGGGGCATCATGGTAAGGTTCAGATAGTAGTGCTGTTCTTCGTCCAAAGGCCCCATCAGCAAATATTTTAACTGCACCAATTTGCAGTGTTTCATTTCCATAACCAGTATATATACCAGAGGCCTTCAAATCATCAAGAAAGTCATGATTAATTAAAAGGTTCGTCCGGAGTCCAAGCTTCTCTTGATTTAATAAGGTATCATAAATTGTATATGTTTGCTGTAAGCCACCGAGAAAGAGTGGGTCATTTGTATGAACACTAGTTAACCCTTTTTGAATAGCAAATTGAATAGCCTTCCGCATCGCCTGGACTAGTTCCGCATAAGATTTTTGTGGGATGTGCTGTTTAAAGAGTTCCGAAGCGGATTCAAGGATTAACCCAGTCGGTTTTCGAGAGGATTCGTCTAAGACAATAGTACCACCTTCTGGTATAGACATATGAGGGTGGTAGTTACTTAATTCAAAAGCTTTACTATTAGCGACAGCTGCATGTGTACAAATTCTAGTTAAAAAGAGTGGATTATGGGGAGCAACATAATCAAGCTCTTCAAGGGTAGGAATGGATCCATCCATAAATAGATTCTCATCCCAGCCACCACCAAGTAACCATTCATTAGGTGCTAACGTGTTAGCTTTCTCTTGAATTTTTTCCAACATTTCTGTTTTGGAGGTAATACCAGTAAGGTCTAAGTGCATAAATTGTTCAGCGATAAGTGACAAATGGAGATGACTATCCACTAACCCCGGTGTTACAGTCTTCCCACCAAGGTCAATAACTTCACACGTATGATTGTTCCATTGAAGTAATATGTCTGCTTCAGATCCCATAGCAATAAATCTCCCGTTCTCTACAACTACGGCTTGTACAATAGGTTTAATTGGATCTAATGTATAAAAGTTCCCATTAATAAATATTTTTCTCATAATCTTCCCCCTAAAAATGACTGATAAGTATATAGAAAATGACAAGTTTGAACGATATAAATATTAAGAACATCATACTAACTGCCATATTGGAAGTCAATTATGTTAAACCATTGAAATAGTAGCTATTTTTATGTAAATAGTTATATTTGAGAATTGTTGTAAATTGTCGAATCATAGCTTATTATAAAAAGTAGGGGATAGTATTTTATACATAACTAGTTAACGATTTTGAAAGAAGAGTTGTTTACTAATTGATCTATAAAATATGGGAGGAAAAGAAATGCTAAAGAAACTTCGACTGAAAAGAATAAGATACCGTGATATAAGAATTGGTTGGAAGTATGGCTTGACACTAGCTATTGTTATATTACTGTTTATCGGTTCCTCGGCTCTTGTTTCAAACTCTATTATTGGGATAGGAAAAAATATAGAAGAATTAGAAGCGAAAAGTGATTTAGCGATGAGCATTTCCGAAATGGGATCATTAACACGCAATATGAGCATTTATATCGTTTCTTATTATCAAGAACAAAATCCTGATTTGGTAGAATCGTTTAAAGAGAACCAAGTAAGTTATAATCAATTTGCAAGCAAAGTTCGCGTTAATTTAAAGTCAAAAGAACAAGAAGAGATTTATCAAGAAGTCACTTCCATGAATCAAGAAATGTACCGTATGTTTACCAATTATATTGTTTCAGCAATTAAGAATGGAAATATGGATGTGGCAGAATCATTTCTTAGTCAGACGAATGAAATTAGAGATGAGACGGTCAGCTTATTAGATGAATTAGTCAGTATGTTAGATGCGGATCGACAACAAGCAATTAGTAGTGCAATGGAAAGCCAAAAGAAAACATTCGTAACTCAATTAATTATCTTAGCGGTGACGATTGTTATTGGTGTTCTGTTGATTGTATTCATTAGTCAAGCTATTTCCCGCAATCTCAAAAAAGTTGTTGAAGTTAGTAATCAAATAGCAGAAGGAGACTTAACCGTACCAGAAGTTGATTATGATGGTAAGGATGAGATAGGACAATTAGCATCTTCTATTGGGAGAATGAGCGCCTATTTAAAAGAAGTGATAAGACAAGTTTCCCTTGTTTCCAATTCGGTTACTACGCAAAGTAAGGAGCTTAAGCTGTCAGCGAGTGAAGTAAGAGCCGGATCAGAACAAGTAGCCACAACAATGCAGGAATTGGCTGCAGGTTCGGAGAAACAGGCAGATGGTGCAAGTAATTTAACCTATACGATGCAGCAATTCTCACGAAGAGTTCAAGATGCTAATGAGAATGGAACGAAGATAGAGAATTCTTCTGAATCTGTGTTAGATTTAGCTAACCAAGGTAATGAGTTGATGCAGGCTTCAGGTGAGCAGATGAATCGTATCGACAATATCATGAAGGTAGCTGTTACAAAAGTACGTGGATTAGATGATAGTTCGAAGACGATTAGTCAGCTCGTTTCTGTCATCCGTGATATCGCCGATCAAACCAATCTACTAGCACTTAATGCAGCAATAGAAGCGGCCCGAGCAGGCGAGCATGGAAAAGGATTTGCAGTAGTAGCAGACGAAGTAAGAAGATTATCAGAACAAGTATCCACATCAGTAACAGATATTACTGATATTGTAAAAAAGGTTCAGTTGGAAACACGTTCCGTGACCGAGTCATTAGAGAGCGGATATGAAGAAGTACAACAAGGAACAAAACAAGTTATCTTTACAAAAGAAACCTTTGATGATATTAATCAGGCAATAGTGGAAATGGTAGAAAGCATTAAAGTTGTTAAACAAAACCTGAATGAAATATCAGATACAACACATGAAATGAATACTTCAATAGAAGAAATTGCAGCTATATCTGAGGAGTCAGCCGCTGGTATTGAACAAACCTCTGCTTCTTCGCAACAAACGAGCAGTTCAATGGAAGAAATGGCAAAAAGCTCAGAGGATTTAGCTAAATTAGCGGAGGAACTAAACACACTGGTAGGACAATTTAAAGTTTAGAGTAGAAAAAGATGATCCATAACAAACGGGTCATCTTTTTCTCCGTTGACAGGAAAAAAGCATTCATTTATAGTATTAGTAAGAAAAGCGGAAAGGGTGTTACTTGGGCAGATGTTAAATTAATCCTATTTTAAAAATCGTGAATTGGATAGTTGTACGTTTAAAAGATTGGGAAAAAGCCTTCTCTTTTGCATGCAATTTATTCACGCATTGAATAGGATTAGCTCTGCTTTAGTAAACACGGACAACGGTAATAATCGTTTATTTAGCATGGTTTTTAGCTTGAAAAGCTTCCTATTCAATTGTGAATTGGGGGCTTTTTTTAGTTGAAAAAGAGGTGAAAACATGCTGTTATTAGAAGCTCAGGATATTATATATGAAGTGAATGGGAAAGAAATATTAAATGTTCAACATCTGCAAATACAACAGGGTGACTGTATTGGTGTAGTCGGAAAGAATGGCAGTGGTAAAACATCCTTAGTCAATATTTTGGCAGGTCGCGAGTTAGACTATCAGGGTACTGTTCAATCGGAAGCAAGCTTGGAATTATTACCACAATTGAAGTATACCAATACAACGAAGAGTGGTGGAGAGATAACGCAGCAATATATCAATAAGGCAATCGCAAAGAAACCACAATTATTATTCGCAGATGAACCAACTACTAACTTAGATAAAGAGCATATTGAAAAATTAGAGCATCAACTGAAACGGTGGACAGGGGCAATTGTGATTGTTTCACACGATAGGGCTTTCTTAGATGCTCTTTGTACGACGATTTGGGAGGTTGAGCACTGTAAGGTTACGGTCTACCCCGGGAATTATACGGTCTATCGTGAGCAAAAAGAGCTAAAAATCCAACAACAACAAGAAGAATATATGCAATATATAACAAAGAAGAGACAACTGGAGTCTGCCTTAGAATTAAAAAAGAAAAAAGCATCTCGTGCTACGAAAAATCCTAAAAAGAAAAGCGATTCAGATGCAAATCAAATGGGAAGCAGTCCATATTATGCTAAAAAACAGAAGAAGCTAGAGAAAACAGCTAATGCCATTAAAACGCGAATAGAAAAGCTTGAAAAGGTAGAAAAAGTAAAAGAGGATCCGCCATTAAATATGGATATTATTCATGAGGAAATGCTTGGAAAGAAAGCCATTATTCGTGTAGAGGAAATGGAAGGAAAGGTAGGAACTAGGTTGCTATGGGGCCAAACATCCTTTCAGCTTCATGCAGGTGATAAAGTAGCGGTTATAGGAAGTAATGGTGTTGGTAAAACAACATTTATCAAGAAATTACTATCCAAGGAGAATGGTATAGAAATATCTCCATCGGTAAGAGTGGGTTACTTTAGTCAAAACTTAGATATTCTAAATGTCGAAGAAACGATTTTAAAAAACATTACGACCACCTCATCTCAGGATGAAACGCTCATACGAACAGTTTTGGCGAGATTACATTTCTTTCAAGATGATGTTTATAAGCAAGTAAACGTTTTAAGTGGAGGAGAAAGAGTAAAGGTTGCCTTTGCCAAAATATTTCTAAGTGACATAAATACAATAGTTCTAGACGAACCAACTAATTTCTTAGATATTACAGCTGTAGAGGCATTGGAATCTTTATTAAGAGAATATAGAGGTACCATCATCTTTGTGTCCCATGATAGGCGATTTATTGAAAAAGTTGCGGATAAAATTATAGCGATTGAAAATCAAGAAATGAAGTTATTCGAGGGGAATTACAATTCGTATATGCATTATCAACCAAAGACATTGGATGAAAAGGAACAGGATTTGATGATTATTGAAACGAAGCTTGCGGACGTCTTAAGTAGGCTAAGTATTAATCCTGATCCAGAATTAGAAAGGCAATTTCAAGAGCTATTAAACGAAAAGAAAAGACTTAGTAAATAAAGAGGGAGTTGTAGGGAATTTTCCTACAACTCTTTCTTTATGGTAAACTGAACCAAAAGAAGGACTAAAAAGGGGGAGGTAGCCGTGAGGAGTAAGCCAATATATGTAGAGACGACTATCGAGGCCGATATGGATAAGGTCTGGAAAGCAACACAGGATCCAGGGTTGCATCAGCAATGGGATTTACGGTTTTCCGAAATTACATATATGCCAAAAGAAGAAGGAAAACCACAGGAGTTCTTATACAAGACGAATATAGGCTTTGGAATCTCTGTGCAAGGCTGGGGAAAAAGTGTTGGAAGCTTTCATGCAGAGGATGGTTCGCGGACCTCTTCACTTCATTTTGGCACCAATCAGAAAATATCGATAATAAAAGAAGGTAGAGGCTATTGGAAGTACATACCAAATCAGCAAGATCAAACTTTACAATTTTTAACGCAATATAACTATGAACCTAGTTTTGGAAAAGTTGGTAGGTTTATCGATCACTTTCTATTTCGGCCTTTAATGGGGTGGGCGACAGCTCTTAGCTTTGATGTGTTAAAACGATGGATGGAGAAAGAAGAGACTCCTGCTTCACAATTTATCCGTTTCTTTAGTCATGTCATGTTATCCATCTTTTTTATGTTTATTTGGTTATACCATGGAATTGTCCCGAAGCTCGTTGCTATGCATCCAGAGGAAATAATGATGGTAACGAATACACTCCCTTTAACCATGAAGCAGGGGGAATTAATCGTATTAACTGCAGGTGTTATAGAAGTTCTTATAGGCATCATATGGATTTTCTATCCTTATAAGAGAAGGTTATTCTACATTCAAGCTATTCTTTTTCCCATATTGATGCTAGGTGCGATCATTTCAAATGTGGAATATTTAGTTCAACCCTTTAACCCATTAACATTTAATCTAGCTTTATTTGTATTATCCATTATTGGGATAGTAATTAGTAAGGATGTTCCAACTGCACGAAATTGTAAACGAAAACGTTAGGGGAAGTTAGGATGTCTATATATGAAAAAGTGCTAGAAGATCAATTTGAAAAATTACATCCCATGCTCCAATACCGTTATCGATCGATGGGGAAACGAGTATTTCGGGGAACAGGGATAATGAAAACGGTAAAAGGAGGTCCTAAATGGCTTTATCCGCTTTTTCGATTCGGGGTAAGATGGAAGCTTCTTTTCCCGGAATCAGGAGAAAATATTCCGTTTTTAATAAAAAACTCGCCAAGGATAGGAACAAATGGAGAGGAACAAATTCACTGGGAAAGAATATTTCAATTTGAAAATCAATATCGATACTTTAATGCCTTGATGAAATTAGACTCTAAACTACCTATTATTAATGACTATTTAGGAGAACCATCACGGTTGTATTCAGACCTGATCTTTCATGTCGAAGCGGATGGTGGATTATTAATTCAATCCAACAAACAACGTCTAATAATAGGGAAACTAGAAATTCAGTTGCCAAAAATGCTACAAGGGATAGCTACTGTACGGGAAGGCTATTGTGATGAAAAGGCATTGTATACAATTGATGTTAAAGTAAAAAATCCAATTATAGGACGGGTTTTTTCCTATGAGGGAGTGTTTAAGGAAGATGAGGATAGGTAATCTGATACTTTTAAATATACTATTATTGCTGGTGATCCTATTATCACAAAGTTCCGGCTGGTATTTAACTTTATTAACGGTAGCGCAACTAATTTTTGTCCCGTCGATACTGTACTTGCTTCGGGAGGATTTTAATCAAGTGTTTGGTAGATTGCTACCATATACAGTTCTTCTGTCTTCTATTGCCGTATTCTTTTTATACTTTGTTCAGAATCCAATCCTTATTTTTCTGTTTTCTTCTATTTATCTACTATTTACTTGTTTACTTGCTATTGGCGGGATTATGCGCTTTGTAAGTAGAGGATTTATTCACTTTGAGGAATTTTTGATTGATATTGGGTTTATCTATTTAGCCACCGGTGGTGCTTGGTTTTTTGCTTATCAAGTAAAGCTGGATATAGGGTTTTCGCCAATGATTACTTGGTTAACGAGTATCCACTTTCATTATTCAGCATTTTTATTCCCTGTTTTCCTGGGGTTACTTGGTAGAATGATTAATAGGAATAGGTTGTTTATTTTTGCCGGGATGATTATTATTATCTCTCCTTGGGTAGTTGCATTCGGAATAACCTTTTCCGTTTTCATAGAAGTATTATCGGTTATATTATACATTGTTGGCATCTATATTAGTATATACTTAAGTATAAAAGCTACGATTAGCAACCGTATCCAACGAGTATTGATTCGTCTTTCCTTTGGGTCATTGGGCATATCCATTTTGTTTTCATTAATCTATGCATTTGGAAATTTCTCTGGTCTATATTCCCTTGGGATTGATCGTATGATTGAGTCCCATGGATTAATCAATGCGGTACTTTTTGCTTTTATTGGTTTAATTGGCTGGTCGTTAGATATACCAAAGTCAAGAGTAACGAAAATGTTTTTCCCGGTAAGTCAGATTAAAGGAAAGTGTATTATCGGTGAAAAAATCTTAGAAGATAAAAGAGGCGACTATGTTCATAACGGATTGGTAGACAGCATGGAAACGTTTTTTACAGTGGAATGTGATAGTATGGCCAATAATATAAGAGATTTCTATGAAAATACCAATGACTATGAACTTTATGCTGAAGTGAAATGGAGTAGATGGTTCCTACCGTTTGCAGCTATATATAAGTTGATAAGTCGGGTAATGAAACAAATTAATTTACCATTAAGTAAAAAGCAAATAGAAATGACTGGACGAATTATCGATGTAGAGGATTCGAAGGATGGTCGAGAGAATGTTCGAGCGTGGGTTCGTAAGATAAATAATGAAACCGTTTTTGTTGCTTTGTACTCGGAGCATGAAACATCAGGTGCACGATATATGAATATAGCGTTACCATTACCAAGAACTACTATGACAGGGATTTTGGCTCTCCAGCCGCAGGGAAGTGATCTTTGTTTAACAAGTAAAAGGATGTCTAAGGACTCTGATGCTGGAATTTACTTGACCATTGGAAAGAGCAATATGAAGCTACCTTTAGAAGAACAATTTAACATGAAACAGCTAGAAAATGGGTGCTTGCAAGCTTTACATCAAATGTGGATATTTTCCTTGCCTTTCCTAAGAATTAAGTATGATATAAAGAAAAAAGAAAATCTAGTATAGAGAGTATATTTCTCCAAATTTTTATCTTTTAAAGGCAAGGAAATATACACATCTTTTTTTAATTTATGGTTTTGTAGCCCATGGAGGTATTGGCTCTTCGTCATTTGCGTATGTTACATTTGAATCTATTACTACAGAGAAGCCAATAGCCAAAAGGGTTCCGGAAAGAAACAAAAATGATAATAGTAGGAATGTACTAATCGTCTTTTTCATATTTTCACCCCCTTTCAAGTACAAGTAATTTTAGATAATATATTTAATGCTTCTTCATAAGTGCTGGATGATAGCTTGTATTTTCTATTATCTTTATAGTATTTTGCAAGAAGCTTTAGATAAAATACTTTTTCATACAATAATTCTTTATCCTCTAAAAAAGGAATGATTTCGTTATTGACTAGATTTTCAAAAGAGCTATCTAGACCATTAATTAAATAATTATATGCTGTAAATTCGTAAACATAGGTAGACTTTAGAGGACTCAATGATTTTGTTAAATCTAATCCTAGCTCAAGCCAAATTTTAGCGTTATGAAGATCCTTTAATTCAAAGTACTCTTTCATTAGACTAGAGATTGGAACAATTTTAAT
Organism: Ornithinibacillus proteolyticus; assembly: GCF_039581225.1. Taxonomy (NCBI): domain Bacteria; kingdom Bacillati; phylum Bacillota; class Bacilli; order Caryophanales; family Bacillaceae; genus Ornithinibacillus; species Ornithinibacillus proteolyticus. The sequence continues at coordinate 108,410 of NZ_JBCPXV010000004.1, forward strand.
ATCAACAGGGTCTTCTTTACGAAGTTCATAACTTTCGAGGTAATTAGTAATTGCTTCTTTAGGTTTTTTCCAATCAGAAAACAAAGATCCAATATTTTGGTAGGAAAGTTTTAATATCTCTCTGTCGTCAATTTTATTAGCAATGTTGATAGCAGAACTATAACTGGCTTTAGCATTTTCTAACTCCCTAATTCTTTGATAAGAAATTCCCAATAAAATATGACATTCTGCACATTCCTTTAATTGATAATTTTTCTGGTAAAAACGTAATGCTTTATTAGAATAATGTAAACATAAATGGGTCTGCCTATTTTTACTAGCTGCTAAGGCAATTAAGTAATATAGATTATGGGTTTCCTCATCTTGATGGAACAGCTCGGGATTAAGCAGGTTTTCAGCTTTTTGATAGAACGCAAGGGATTTTTTATAAGCAAGATGCTTATAGTAATAGTTTCCTGCAAATTTATAATAATAGTATTTTTCTATGTCATTGAATTTCTTGGAGCTTTTATGAAGGGAGATGAGAAGTTGTCCGGCTGATTCCAAATTATTAACTAGAACATAATAGCAGAGCTTATGGATATCTATTAATGAAAGCAGTTGCTTATCGATTCCATTAGGTAAAGCAAAGTTGATTTGATCATATAGTCTGATCGCTTCTTCTTTATGAGAGCGGAGTAAATGTAGAAACCATTTAATAATAGTTTGATTTGTAATTTGGTCCTCTAAATTAGCCTGATAAAGATTCAGTTTTTCTCTTAATAGCTGCATTATTTCATTTGTTGGCTCAGCCGTACCATTCTCTATTTTAGATAAATAGGATACAGAAATGATTCCATTCGCTAAATCTGCTTGTGTCATATTTGCTCGTAATCGATTGATTTTAATTGACTTTCCCAAATTAATTCCCATTTTTTCACCTCCACGGCTTTCATTATAATCAAAAAAGGGATAAAATACTATATAATAGTGACAATATTCAACAAAATATGAAAATATATAAAAAATGGCTTAGTTTTGCTGTTTTTTAGGAAACTTTTCCTAAATTTTTCTATTTAAATATAGGGTAGAGTGAATTGGATTTAAATAAGAAGTCTTAATGGAAATGATAAAAGGGGGTAGAGAAATGGACATGAAATGGACTAGATTTGAAGAATTAGTAAAACTTGAACCCAAGCTGGAAGGAGCGTTAGTAGGGGTCAGTATTCGTTCGAGAGAAACTGGACAATTGTTATATGAGCATATGGGTAATACTCGATTGCACCCAGCATCCAATATGAAACTATTTACTTGTGCAGCAGGATTAGAGGTGTTAGGAGAAGACTATGTTTTTCCAACTGAATTATGGGTGGATGGTGATATTGTTGGAGATCGATTAGATGGTAATTTGTATATAAAAGGTAAAGGGGATCCAACTTTGTTACAAGCTGATTTTGAAAAATTAGCTAAGGTATTACTAGGATATGGGATTAAAGAAATAAACGGCAATATCATTGGTGACGATACATGGTATGATGCAGTTCGATTATCTCAGGATCTAAATTGGAATGATGAACATCAATACTATGGTGCCCAAGTATCAGCCTTAACTGTTTCACCAAATGAGGATTATGATTCAGGTACGGTAATGCTGACGATAATACCAGGGGATAATGTAGGAGATAGACCAGAGATTGTATTGAATCCTTACACGAAATACATAACTATAACAAACAAGGTAGTTACCGTAGAGATTGGCAGTGAGGAAGAGGCTGATATTACGGTTACACGTCAACACGGGAATAATAATGTTGTATTAGAAGGGACTATCCCTAAATATTCTGCAACGATAAATAAATGGGTCTCCGTTTGGGAACCTTCAGAGTATGCTTTAGAAATTTTTTCTCGCTCATTGAAACAGGTAGGGATAAATTATACTGGTCAGTTAAAGCGGGGTGAGACATCGAAAGACGCTAGGCAACTTTTTGTTAGGAATTCTATTTCCTTAAGAGAATTAGCTATACCTTTTATGAAGCTTAGTAATAATGGGCATGGTGAGATTATCATTAAGGAATTAGGAAAGGTAAAAAGAGGAGAGGGTAGTTGGGAAAGTGGTTTAGAAGTATTAAATAACTATTTAGAAGATATAGGAATAGATCCAAGCAAACTAGTAATTCGAGATGGATCTGGAATTTCACACGTTACGTTAATTCCAGCTAATGTCATAACTGATTTGTTATGTCGTATACAGGATAGAAACTGGTTTACTAGTTTCTACCGATCTCTGCCGGTGGCTGGTAATGGTGACCGAATGATCGGTGGAACATTACATGATAGAATGTATGGGTTACCAGTTGTTGCAAAAACAGGAACCATAATGGGGGTTAGTACCCTATCAGGCTATTTGACGACTCGTCAAGGGGAAGAATTGGTTTTCTCTATAATGCTGAATAATCTTCTTGATGAAGAAGATGGGCCACAAATCATTGACCGATTAGTAGAATTTATTATTACGGAAAAAAGCAAAACAATCCCTTCTTCTTGATTGTTTTGCTTTTTTTACTTCCATTTATAAGTAGGAATTTAGAGCTTTAGTGTACTTTTCATACCAATATTCCCATTGTTCTTTTCGAGAATTAATTCTTTCATTGTCTAAGATAGATTGGATAACATTTAAACATACATGCCATCCAGCTATGTCTTTTGCAGTATGCTCCGTAATTTCTGTAATTCTTTCAATTAGTACTAAATTACACCCATCAGACTCTTCTAATAGTTCAAACCGGACGAAATTGTCATCCCAAGTAAATTCTAGTATTTCATATTCCTCGAAGTCGATTATATCTATTCGTTGAAATGTTCCATCTCCCATATCAAAGTGCAAATATCCCCCTTTTCCCAGCTTAATAACCTGTAACTCATCAAACCAAAGAGCTAACCGTTCATTGTTGGTAAGCATTTCCCATACATCCATTTTTGAATGTTTTAAGTGGCGTTGAAATGTTACTAAAAATTCATTGGATTGTTTTTCGATAGTAGCTAACATATTCATTGCTCCTTTCCTTAAACTATTTTCTACAAGTATACCCTTTATTTGCAAAAAAGTGAGTGTTCCATATTCTATTTTCTCTGTTAACATTTCCGCTATTTATTAGTATAATAGATTCACCCATCTTTTATCCTCCGAATACTTATCTGATTCCCTTCCTATATGCTTCAAAAATGAAAGTAGGTGTAAGTTTGAAATTAATTCTCGCAGAAAAACCCTCCGTAGCAAAGAATATAGCCGATGCTCTAGGGATTAAAGGTAAAAGAGACGGCTACTATGAAGGTAATGATTATATTATTACTTGGGCATTTGGTCATTTATTACAGCTCTATGATGCGAAAGACTATGATAGTAAAATGGCTAGATGGAAAATGGAACATTTCCCGTTTATTCCGACTAAATTTGAGTACAAAGTAAAGAGCAATCCGAAAAATAGACAATGGGCAGACCAAGGGGCAAAGAAGCAATTAGCTATTATTCATCAATTGATGAAAAGAAAAGATGTAGTGGAAATTATATCCGCATGTGATTTTGATCGGGAAGGGCAATTGATTGGAGATAGTATTATTTACCGGGCTCGATTAAATAAGCCTGTATCCCGATTATTACTTAATGAATGGACGAAGGATGAGGTCCTACGTGGCCTTGAATCACTACAACCAAATGATGAATTACGTCCTCTTCAAGATGCAGGAGTTAGCAGACAATGGGCAGATTGGTTGATTGGAATTAACTTAACCTCTGTTGCAACGCTGAAATATCAAAAAGGAAGAGGAAAGGCACTTAATATTGGTCGTGTCTTACTACCTACCTTAAAGATTATATATGATCGTGATAAAGAAATAGAGAACTTTGTCCCAGAAGATTATTTTAAGTTAGTAGCGACATTTAAAACGAATAATAATGAGTTGTACGAGGGTACATATGTAGAAGAATCAGGAGAGAAGTTTAAGCAAAAGGAAGCACTTGAAATTGTAAATCAACAAATCCAACAAAAAGAAGCGGTTATTACTCACAAAAAGGTAGAAAAGAAAAAAGAATTTCCACCTTTTCTATTTAATCTATCTAACTTGCAAGGGTATATTACGAATAAATATAAGGGATGGACTTCAGATAAAGTATTAAAAGTTGCTCAGTCCTTGTATGAGAAGAAATTTATTACCTATCCGAGAACATCTAGTACAGCATTAGAGGAAAGTTTAGTCGGTAAAACTGCTAGAGTTCTCAAAACACTAGCAGAAGAGCTGCCATATAAAGATGAAATTAAATTTATGAAAACAAAACGGGTGTTTAATAATGCCAAGGTGGAAAGCCATAGTGCAATCATTCCGACATATATGAAACCGAAGCGGTTAACAGCAGATGAACAAATTATATATACTGCAATTAAGAATCGTTTTATTATGCAGTTTATGCCGATAGCAGTGTACGAAGAAACAAGGTTAATTACGAAGATTAAGGATGTCGAGTTAAACGGGATTTTTGAATCTAAAGGGAAGGTGCAACTTGAAGAGGGCTGGAAGAAGGTAGAGAGCATTAATTCGAAAGATAAGCTGCTACCATTAGTTGAGAAAGATGAATTGGTGGAGGTAGCTGAATCCGATGTGACAACGCATGTTACGAAACCACCTAAGCCTCATACAGAAAAAACGCTTCTACGTGTGATGGAAACTTGTGGTAAAGGGTATGATGAGGACGACGAAGAAATAGTTGGTAGTATTTTAACCGGTTTTAGCATAGGTACCCCTGCTACAAGAGCAGAAACGATAAAAAAACTAAAAGATGTAGGCTATATTTCTACACAAGGTAAAAATCTTATCAGTACAGAGCTTGGAAGGAAATTAGTAGAAACGCTACCAGTAAAGTCATTGTTTGACCTTGAATTTACTGGAAGACTAGAAAAGACACTTTCTGACATTCAAAAGGGTATTGTTCCTAAAACCGCATTCCTTGAAACGATTTATAAATTTACGACAGAATCAGTTGAAATAATTAAGGTAGATCAGGAAGTCACGATTCATGAGGTGAAAAGCAATGTAGCGAAACCTAGTCATGAAATACTTGGGACTTGCCCGAATTGTGGTGGAAACATTATTGAAGGTAGGAAAGGCTTTGGATGTAGTAATTGGAAAAAAGGGTGTAAGTTTGTCATATGGAAAAACGATAAATACTTACAGGCATTACGAAAAAAACCTACCAAGACAATGGTAAAGAATATCTTAAAGAATAAAAAAGCCTATGTTAAAGGATTAACGAGTAAACAAGGGAAGAAATTTAACGCTTATTTAAGCTATGAAAAAAATCCAGACAAAGATTATTACGCTTGGAAAATGGAGTTTGAAAAGTAAATAGAGATGAGACATAAGGGGTAATAATAAGGAAGAATCCGAACCAGTAAAGGTGGTTCGGATTCTTCCTTATAACATTTTTACTTCAGTCCTAACCTCTTTATTTTATTCTGAGGAAGTATATCTAGCTCTTACGTATCTCTTATTCATTAGATAATTTTAGCATATCAAATAACTTAAATAGTATGCTTAATAGAATTCCAACTATAGTAGCAAGTCCCATTCCGGAAAGTCCGACTTGACCGATTTGAATCGTGGCGCCACTTATACCGATAACTAAAATTACACAAGTTAGAATTAAGTTTTGGGATTTACTATAATCTACTTTTGCTTCTACTAACATTCGAATCCCACTAGCGGCGATAATACCGAACAATAGTAGAGAAATTCCTCCAAGAACAGCCCCTGGAATAGAGGAGATAAGTGCGGCTAATTTTCCTACAAAGGAAAGTAAGATAGCAATTACAGCTGCTCCGCCAATTATCCAAGTTGAGTATACTCTAGTAATTGCTAGTACACCAATGTTTTCCCCGTACGTTGTGTTTGGAGTAGAGCCTACAAAACTGGATAAAATCGTAGATACACCATTTCCGATGAATGAGCGATCCAGACCAGGATTTTTAGCTAAATCTTTCTGAACAATATTAGATGTTACGAATAAATGCCCAATATGTTCCGGAATTAATACTAGTGCTGCAGGTATAATAATTAATATAGCAGACCAATCAAATTGCATCGTGTATAACTCTGGCATCGCAATCCATGGAGCGTTTTTTACTGGTTCTAGATCAACCAATCCAAAGAAGTAAGCAATAATGTATCCAGCTATAAACCCAATTAGTATTGGAATAATCTTAAAGAATCCTCGGAAGGTTACCCATCCAATTACTGTAATTCCTAAAGTTAATAAAGAAACAATAATCGTTGTCGGATTTAGGTTCTCTCCAATTAATCCAGCATCTGCAGCTGCAACTGGCACTAGTTCTAGTCCAATAACGGCTACTATTGCCCCCATAGCTGCTGGTGGAAATAAAACATCAATCCATTTGGTACCTGCAACCTTTACAAGTAACCCTACTAAGGTCAGGATAATCCCTACAACTAAGAACCCACCAAGTGCATACCCATAACCGAATTGGCTTATTACAATCCCGACAGGAGCTAAAAATGCAAAGCTCGATCCTAAATATGCTGGAATTTTTCCTTTTGTGATAAAAATGTATAACAATGTTCCTATACCATTCATTAGTAGAATAGTAGCAGGATTAACCTCGAATAGGATTGGTACTAATACAGTCGATCCAAACATAGCGAATAAATGCTGAAAGCTTAACGGTAGACTTTGAAAGAAAGGTAGCCGTTGATCAACTTGAATTTCATCGAATTTTGCCATATAGAATCTCTCCCTTGTTTCATTAGCTCTACAGTTACCAGGTAAGAGATAAAAAGAAAAGCACCTTGGCCGGATTAGGCTAAGGTGCTTCTATGCATAAGAATATAGAAATGGGTAGACCATTTCTACTATTATGATAGACAGCTAAACTGTCTTTACACCTTGCCAGTCTCACAGGACTGATTTAAAGGTAACCGTATGAACTTAACTAGATATTACACAATAATGTACGGATAGTCAATCTATTTTTCATATGTATAATTCTTCTCCTAGTTGAAAAAATATCCATATGAGACATATTACCCTTTTATTCATCATTGTATTTTGTTTAATGGTTCCTGTTAAAATTAGTGCGGAACATATGGTGACGGTGAAGCTTGTAAACTATATAGGGAATACCGATGAATTAAACATTAAAGTAGAAGGGGAGTTTTTTACGTTAGATCCTACATTAAAACTACAAAAAGGGGTGAACTATACACTACAGTCTAGGAAAGGGGAGTTATTTTTAAAACAAAAAGGGGAAAAAGAGCAAAGAATAGGAGTGGGATTTATCCTCGTTCCACAAACCTATGATATGGATCATATTATATATATTAATGATAGACCGTATCTTGGTGCCATGGAGTTTTTAATTGAGGATAAGAAGAATATACGTCCCGTTAATCAATTACCATTAGAAGATTACTTGAAAGGGGTTGTCCCGTTCGAAGTATTTTCTTCTTGGGGACTAGAAACGCTAAAGGCGCAAACCTTAGCAGCTAGAACTTATGCCGTTTCGAAACTAGAACAAGTAATTGACGATACAATTCGTTTTCAAGTATATGGTGGCTACGAATGGGATACGAGTACAACACAGGCTGTTGAAGAGACCGAGGGAGAAGTTGTTACTTATGATAATCGATTAATCGAAACGTTTTATTCTGCTAGTAATGGTGGGAAAACAGAAAACAATGCTAACGTATGGGGTGGCGATTCTATGCGCTATTTTCCAATTAAGGATGATCCATACGATCCTACCCATCCATGGGAGTTTACATTACAGAAAACGCAAATTGATTATGAAGCAATCGATTTTTCGAATCCAGCATGGTGGGATACAACGGTTGAAAAAGATGAAGAAATTGCTAATTCCCTCAAAAGCTGGCTAAACCGTAATGGTTATCCTGGTAAGATAAAAATCCTAGAGATTGATCAGTTTGAACTAAATGGTGATAAACTTGCTTCTGGTAGAAGCGTTACTGGATCGATTAGTGTAATCTTCATGCGGCAATTGCTTGAAGGATTAATCTTGTTTGAACAGATGAGTTTAAACGATGTTAATCTTAATCAAATTCGTCCTATGATAGGAGGAACTGTGTTTAAGAGCTATTTGATTGATTCCCTAGAGCAACATAAGTCTGCCTATACAATGAAAGGTAGAGGATTTGGCCATGGTGTTGGAATGAGCCAATGGGGGGCTCATTATATGGGAGAACAAGGAAAAACATATCGAGAAATTATCGATTTCTATTACCCGGGAACGACCATTATGGATATTTCTTCAGTAGTATTGAAGATAGGTTCTTGAATCTGGTTATGGGTATAAAAATATATTCGTAGTGTATTACCATAGCCAATTCTACATAGGCGCTTATTTGTTTTTGACATAAAGATTGATATCATATTCTCTTTTCATCATTTCTTTAATAGCAGCACCTTTATCTTGTAGGTTTAAGTTATTAGAATCGTTTAGGTGATCCATTACTTCAGAACGTACTTTATTTAATTTTTCTTTCTCTTTTTTTAACTTCTTTTGATAGTAGTTATAATAAGCCAATGATATCGATAGTAATCCAATCATGATTAAGTAAAATGGATTGGAGAGAATGCTAGCAAATGTTCTAAAAGGATCTGCGACATAGGCAAAGTCTGAAAGGTAGAGCATCATAAAGAGGAACAATAAAAGTATAAGAGCACCTATAAGAGAGGTGTTTCGTAATGTTTCATAACGATTCTTGTTTTTCTTCTTCTTAATCGCTTCTTTAAGCAAATTTATGGTATCAGCAGAAAGATCATGAAATGTTTCAAGTGGCATGTACCTATCCCCCCTATCCCATATATATGCTAGTCTAACAAAAAATAACCATCTTTTATGAAGTTAGTAAAGCTATGGATATAATTGGCACTTTATACATAATACTATGTATGTGTGTCTTATTGTATCGAACATAGCTAAATTAAAGAAAAGGGTGAATACATATGCAAGCAAAACCAAGAATCGTAGTCCTAGGTGCTGGATATGCGGGAATGATGACAACAAAGAAGTTAGTAAAGAATTTATCTCCTGAAGAAGCAGAGATTGTATTAGTTAATAAACATAATTATCATTATCAAACTACTTGGCTGCATGAACTGGCAGCAGGTACCATCAATCCTAATCAAGTTCGTATCATGATTCGTGATATTATTAGTCCTAATCGAGTTCGGTTAATTTATGATACGGTAGTGGAAATAGATAAGGACAATCAACGGGTCCTGATGGAAAACAGTGAACTAACCTATGACTATTTAGTTGTCGCATTAGGATATGAATCTAACACATTCGGCATAAATGGGATGGATAAACATGCCTTCTTTATTGAGAATTTTGAATCCTGTCAATTAATTCGAGAGCATATTGAATATCAATTTGCAAGATACCATAGTGATACGACGATGGATGAAGCTAGCCTTGCGATATTAGTAGGTGGAGGCGGTTTTACTGGAATAGAATTTGTAGGGGAGCTTGTGGAGAAGATTCCTAAGCTTTGTAAAAAGTATGACATTGATCGGGGTAAGGTAAAAATAATCAATGTGGAAGCGGCACCTACTATTTTACCTGGATTTGATCATGATTTAGTAGCGTATGCTAAAAAGTCATTACAAGAACGCGGTGCGGAAATAATGGAAGGAACCAAAATTAACGAATGTACTGCAGAAGGATTTATTGTAGGTGAAACTAACGAACTGATTAAAGCTGGCACCATTGTATGGACTGGTGGTGTAAAAGGAAACTCCATCTTAGATAAGTCAGGCTTTGAACTAACGAAAGGAAAAGTAACTGTAAATGGTGATTTGCGTGCACCAGGATATGATAACATTTTTATTCTTGGAGATTGTGCATGGGTAATGAATAAAGCAGAAAATCGTCCATATCCGCCTACAGCACAAGCGGCCATGCAGCATGCAACAACCTGTGCTCAAAATATCAGAGCTTTAATGTATCAGGAGCCTTTGGAGGAATTTGTATTTAGTGATAAAGGGACTGTTGCAAGTTTAGGTGTAACAGATGCCGTTGGGACCATACTGAATGGGACAAAATTATATGGTAAATCGGCTGCAACAATGAAAAAAGTTGTGGATGATCGATATTTATTTTTACTAGGTGGACCAAAGTTATTATTGAAAAAAGGAAAATTTCGTCCGTTCTAATTCTGTAAGAAGAGGTGTGTGTCATGCGAAGAATAGGAAAATGGTTAGTGATTGGCATTGCAACAATGATTGGCTATATCGTTACTAGTCGTAAAATGGAAGATAATCGAGACTTTAGATAAACATATCCACCTTACTATTAGGCAGTAGGGTGGTTTTTTATACATGAAATAGCAAGTATATCGAATAATAGAAAATAGGAGGTGACACGGTGAAAAGAGTCCTTTTATTAGGGGTTATCTTTATTATGGTTTTTACCGATAGTATCTCAGCCAATAATCTAATTATTTCCGATACAGATGTGAAAGAGAAAATTATTCGTGATGATTTCACCTATCGTTACATGGATTCTATATTTATGGATAGGGATAAATTATATGCCTTAATGGATCGTCTGGAGGAACAGGTATATGTACCTCCAATTAATGCTTCATTAGATGATTCTTGGACTATTGTTCCAGAAAAACATGGGTATACGTTAGATCGGGAAGGATTTATTCGTTTCTTTTATCAATTCTTCTATAGCGACGTATCGTTTGAAATGAAGGTACCGAAACGAAAGATTTATCCAAAGGTGGATAGTGAATTATTATCGGATATTCGTTCTAAAGAAATTGGAAATTATATAACGTATTATCGAACAGGTAACAAAGAACGTTCGCACAATATTTATTTAGCAGCTGAAGCAATCAATAATACGGTTGTATTTCCTGGCGAAGAGTTTTCTTTTAACAAGGTGGTTGGTAAGCGTACGGTAGAAAAAGGTTACAAACGTGCACCAGTAATTGTTAAAGGAGAATTATCGGAAGACATTGGTGGAGGGATCTGCCAAGTATCGTCCACTTTATTTAATGCTGTAAATCTAGAAGGTATCCGGTTTGTAGAAAGGTATTCCCATAGTCGGAAGGTTCCGTATGTTCTACCAGGAAAAGATGCAACCGTAAGTTGGTGGGGGCCAGATTTTATATTTAAAAATGAGTATAGTCACCCAATATTAATACGGGCAAAAGCTATAGATGGAAAAATGGTAATTCGAATCTTTTCATCGGAAGAGGTAAAAATTAATTAAAGGGACTGTCCTCCGAGCATTGGAGAGACAATCCCTAAATTAATTAAGCTTGTTTGTGTGCTTCAATTTCAATATTAATTTTAACTTCTTCACCTACAAGAACTCCACCAGTTTCAAGTGCGGTATTCCATACTAAACCAAAATCTTTTCGGTTTATTTTTGTAGATCCGCTGAATCCTGCTACTTCATTTCCCCATGGATCCTTATGAACTCCTTCCATTTCAACCTCAAATGTTACTGGATTCGTAACACCACGGATGGAAAGGTCACCTGTGACATCATATTCATCATCTGATTTTTTCTTAATATCTGTAGCAACAAATGTCATCTTAGGATGAGTTTCAATATCAAAGAAATCATTGGAGCGAAGGTGATTGTCTCGATCTTCATTACGTGTATCAATACTATTCAAATTTACAGTAAATTCGATTGTAGCATCGGTTAAATCTGTAGGGTCTGCTTCTACTGTGGCATCAAAGTCGGTAAAAGCTCCTTTTACTTTTGAGATCATCATGTGTTTAACTGAAAATTCTAATGTGCTATGGCTTTTGTCAACATTCCACACTGCTTTTGTCATGATTAATTCCCCTCCGATAATAATATTTAATCCATTACTTACTTTACGTAACTTATTATAGCTGTATAAACATTCAAAGTCAATATACTTTAATTAAAATATTATTAATTAAAGATAAATTTATGTAAAAAAATCTTCCTTTTGCCTCCTTTTTTCAAAATCCTTCGATTTTAGAAGTAGAAATACATTGATAACGTTAATCGCCGTGACGAATTAACTTACAGATGAAAATAATAAAGTAAGCTAACGAAGGGAGGTATGAACGGATGGATAAAGGCACAGTAATTCGAACTGTATTATTGTTTGTTGCATTAATTAATCAGCTTCTTGTTATTTTTGGCAAGTCGCCTCTTCCAATTGATAGTGAGACATTAGAGCTTCTTATTTCTTCACTTTTTACTACAGTAACGGCACTAAATACATGGTTTAAAAATAACTATATTACAAAGAAAGGGCTACAGCAGAGGGATGTATTACGAGAAAAAGGATTAATCAACGCAAAGGAGAGGAAATTTAAATGGCAAAACCGATCTTAATTATTGATCCAGGACATGGGGGAATCGATCCAGGTGGAGGGACTAATCGTTATTGGAAGGAAAAAGATCTAATATTGAAAATTTCTTTATATCAATATAATCGCTATAAGGAGCTCGGTGTACCTGTGGCGATGACAAGGAGCATTGATAAAACATTGGATCCTGATGAAAGAACAAGGATTGTTCGAAATAGTGGGGCGAAATATTGTCATTCTAATCATATAAATGCCGGGGGAGGGGATGGTGCTGAGGTCATTCATTCGATTTATGATGGGAAAGAAATGGCCGAGCGAATCGCACAGGAATTAAAGAGAGAAGGACAAAATATACGGCGAGTTTTCACGAGAACATTGCCAGGTAACGCAAGTAAAGATTATTACTTTATCATTCGAGAAACGGCGACGGTTATTACTAATATTATTGAATATGGATTTGCGGATTCACCAGGAGATGATATTGAACAACTACGGAATAATCATTTAGCTTATGCTGAAGCAGTTGTTAGGGCTTTCTGTCAACATGTGGGGATTGCGTATAGAAGGCCTAAAGGCGAGATAGATGATGTTACGATTCCCATTATCTCTCCTCCTACTGAGAATAATAACTTAGCAGGACCTGGTACGACCGGTGAATCAAGTGAGGAAATTGGTAATTATATTCACCTACCAGCTTCAGAAAATTCTTGGCGAGTATACCCTTTAAATGCTGCTCCAGTAAAAGGGAATGAGAAAGGTTATTTAAATCCTGCAAAATTCAGTGGACTAACCTATAAAATTTTAGATATACCACAAGAACATGTTTACACGATTGAAACGAATGATTTTGGAAAAGTAAAGATATACGGTCACCCAAGTACAGGTGCGAGTATAACGCCAACTAACGGACGAACTGGAAGATATTTACATCGAGGTAATAACACGAATACCTCCACCCATAAGTACCTACACTTACCATCAAGTATAAATTCCTGGCGAGTCTATCCATTAGAGGTATCTCCAGTAAAAGGGAATGAGGTAGGTTTTTTAAATCCAGGGAAATTCGGTGGTTTAACGTATGAAATATTAGGAAGCACACAAGCTCATGTATATATTATTGAAACAAGGGATTTTGGAAGAGTGCAAATTTATGCACATCCAAATACAGGTGCGACCATTTCCAATCGATAATAACTAATACTTTGTCAGGAGATAAAGTCATCTCAAAAGGAAGTACTATAATCGGCTCTAGAAATATATCTGAAATTGGTGATTAGGTAAGGGATGGGGAGAACCTCGTAAACTATTTGCGAATAATGATTACCAAATCTTGTATGATTCATCATTATATTTCTGGAGCAGGATATCTTTACAGAATTATTAGGTTTTTATTTCATGCAATTTATTTCCATTATAAAATATTTCGGTTTCCAAAATATTTCTAGTGAAAAATGAATAACTTATTGTTAATATATTAATTAGTTGAAATTTTTTATAAAGGAGAGGTTTGATGCAAGAAGTAAGAGAATACGAGAAAACATGGGATTTAGATGTAATCTTTCCCGGTGGAAGTGAGTCAAAGGAGTTTCAATCCTACCTGAAGACAGTAGAAGATGAAATGAAAGAGTTAACGACAATTGTTCAAGCATTTAACCCGGAAAGTCAGGGAATAGCTGATGAGTTAGCTAATATAGTAGCAAAACTGGAAAAAACGATGAAAAAGCTTCGGGAGTCCTTTGCATTTATTAGTTGTTTAAGTGCACAGAATGTGAAGGATACTAACGCTAACCTACTAGTCGCAAAACGCAGTGATTTAGGGGCGAAGATGGGGACGATACATACTACATTAAATCAAAAACTTGCCTCTATTCCAGATTCAGAATGGGGAGAAATACTACAGCATACATCATTACAAGAGGTAGCTTTTGTACTGGATGAAACAAGATCACAAGCAAAAGAGATGCTTCCAAAGGAACAAGAAGTGCTAATTAATGATTTGGCGGTTGATGGTTATAATGCTTGGGGACAAATGTATGAAGTTATCGTAGGCAAAATGTTAGTACAAATTGAAGAAAATGGAGAAATGAAATCCTATTCCGTTGGACAAGCAGCCAATAAATTAAGTAACCCAGACCCAGAATTCCGAAAATATGTCTTTAAGCAGATTAGTAAAGCTTGGGAAGACAATACAGATTTATTTGCACAAACACTAAATCATTTAGCTGGATTTCGATTACAAACATATAAACATCGTGGTTGGGAAGATGTTTTGAAAGAACCGCTTAAAATAAATAGAATGAAGCGTGAAACGTTAGATGTTATGTGGAATGCCATTTCAAGAAATAAAAAGCATTTTGTAAAGTACTTAAATAAGAAGGCGGAACTTCTTGGTAAAGATAAACTAAGTATTTATGATATTAGTGCCCCTATCGCAAAAACAGTTAAGAAAGTACCATATACAGAGGCTGCAAATTTTATTATAGAGAACTTTAATAAGTTTAGTCCTAAAATGGCAGATTTTGCTAAGATGACTTTTGAGAAACGCTGGATTGAGGCGGAGGACCGTGCCGGTAAACGTCCTGGTGGATTCTGCACTAGCTTCCCAGATAGTCAACAAACACGAGTGTTTATGACATATTCAGGCACTACATCCAATATCTCTACTCTTGCACACGAGCTTGGCCATGCATACCATCAACATGTCATGAATGATATACATGGTATGAATCAAAGGTATGCTATGAATGTAGCGGAGACGGCATCCACTTTTGCAGAAATGATTGTAGCAGATGCTACAGTGAAAAGTGCAAAAGATAAGCAAGAAAGGTTAGAGTTACTGGAAGATAAATTACAGCGCAGCATTGCTTTCTTTATGAATATCCATGCTAGATTCTTGTTTGAAACTAGATTCTATGAAGAACGTAAACAAGGAATGGTCTCCGTTAATAGATTAAATGAATTAATGATCGAAGCGCAAAAAGAAGCATATTGTGAAGCGTTAAGCGAATATGATCCGAATTTCTGGTCATCCAAATTACACTTCCATATTACGGGAACACCTTTTTACAACTTCCCTTATACATTTGGTTATTTATTTAGTCTAGGGATCTATGCTCATGCTACAAAAAGTGATAAGAGCTTTGAAGATGATTATATAGCATTATTACGTGATACTGGACGGATGAACGTAGAAGATTTAGCAATGAAGCATTTAAATGTAGACCTTACAAAACCAGACTTCTGGGAGGATGCTATTGCCCTTTGTGTGAAAGATGTAGAAGAGTTTGTTTCACTGTAAGGAGTTAGAGTAAAATGTTTATGGGAGAACATATACCTCATCTTTGGTGTTGAAGTCTTACGACTTCAACACCAAAGATGAGGCCAGCAAGCGGAGCGCGGTAGTAGTATAGAGGCATTTTCAATGAAAA